>JAQTLI010000016.1 GCA_028714995.1 Methylobacter sp.
GAATCAACGCATGAGTCCGATGTATATGCTTTTTCCTCGTTTACTGTCGCAAATACGGCAAGTGATCCTGCTGATGCAATGAAGAAATTGATACCTAGTTCTTTTAATTGCCCATCGCTAAATAGCAAGTCGTTTGTTATTACCCTGGATGATGGCGGCAAAGTTGCTTCGGTAACCGCTGCTTAATTCATTCTTTTCATTTAACCCGACCGGGAAACACTTTCCCGTCGCGGATATTAGTGTTTCCCGTTTTTCCAGGAAAACACTATGAGCAATATCACGTTAACAAACACTTCTTTACGCGCTTTAATCAATGTTTGCAAAGCGTCTTTAGAGATTAAGCAAACGATTGAACTAGGTGCTATTGGCGTGTCAGATGAAGGCGAACCGGTTTGGGAGGAATCTTTAGACTGGCCGGATTTAGGAATTTGTTATTTCGATCTGAGCAAGGCCCTTGATCAGGCTAAATCAGAGATTGCGCGACTGGAAACAATCGACGATCCTTCGCCCGATAATTCATCCGGCCTAAAATTACTCGTCGAAATAGAAGGTCAGGAAACTGATGATTTGCAACTGGCTTTAAAAGAAGTTTCGCGTCTTGTATTCGAGGACTTCAAGACAGGCTTTGATCGCAATGAAACGGGCTCTTACTGGTTTTCAATTGACTAATTAGCCTTACTTTACCTTACCCACGCGGGAAAATTCATTTTCCCACTGGGACAATTGTTTTTCCCGCTTTTTACTTTTCAAAGCAGGAGAAACATCATGACTACTTTTTTTCAAAAGAAAGTTGACCGTCGCAGCCGTTCCGCAATGGTAGGTTTTTTACAAGGGCATTTTCGTTACGACACCATGAGTTCTTGGAATCGTCTAACGTCCTATGCCAATAACATCAAGTTTCACCGTCTTGGTTTGTCGTCTTCACAGGATGATAAGGCTTACGAATTACTGGGTGTTGATTATTGGGATGACATTAGAAGTCCTATTGACGACTTTACTTATGAGCAAGGTCATCGTTATACCATGGGTTTAAATGGACGTTCTAGCGGTTATCTGGTTTTGCATGATTCTCATCTGGAACTCACAGGGCATCTTAGTTACTGTCCTACCTGTTCTCAGCGGAATTTCAAAAAAGTGCCACCGGTAACTTTTCAGGACAATAACGAAGAAGTTATTGCTCAAGAAATACTCAAAAGCCAGAATTCTTGGCTACCTAAAGTATATCTTGGGCAATCTACAATTCAGGACTTGTCCATTTCAGATGATGAGAAATTTTCTCTGATTATTCGACTCAAATCTCAATTGGCAGACTGTTCTTTATCAAATACCTGTGGTGTTTGTGGAAATCCTCGATCCAATTTCAGCGTTCCGCCTTCACGATTAATGGTGGCAAATAAAAGCATTGATCAGGGCGAGGACTTTTGTGCCGAAGATTGGTCAATGGGAAGTCTTCGTGATCGTGTTGAACTGGTTTGCGCGTTTGATGCAGCATGTGATTCTATCCGTAGCAATTTTATCAATCTTCTTGATGATTATGACGTTGTTGAAATTACCGAACATCGTCCTGTTCAAGTCAAAAAGCTTGTAGCTCACGTTGCTTAGGAGGCTTTATGTTAAATGAAGCCGACGATGTTTTGGACGAGGATCTGGAAGCGTGTTCGGAGCACTACCAGAATATCCTCAACGAGACTTTGCCGCGGTATCAAGCCGCAAAACTTGCGCGTGAACACTATGGCATTGAACTTGATGATAAAACGCTGAATTCAATCTTGCAGCACTTTGCTTGCACGCCATCACCGCTTCATAAATGCGTGGAAGATGGCTTGAGAAACGCAGGTTTGTTATGAATTTGAATTAATGGCGTTGCTTAGCTTGGTTCACTTACCGTTATTTTATAGCGTGCAAACGAAGATCTGGTCGATGTGACATTATGCAAATTGGCTTTACCTTTACCAGTATCTTAGGCGTGCGACCGCTGAATACTTGTGTTAGATACTTCAATTAAATCACCCATCTGGGAGAAAAAATACTTTCTCCTTATGGGGCATGTTTTTCTCTCGGATGGATTTTTCATCCTGCCTTCCGGGACTTCCTTAATTTTCCCTGGATGGGCATTAAGGAAGTCTCGGTTGTCGGGACATTTCTAGGAGAAAAATTATGTTTTACCGCAATATTAAAATTGGAACTCAAGTACGTCCCGTTTGCGACGATATTCTTCCTGGCGTAACCAAAGAATCATTGGGGGAAGTTGTTAGACTCAAAGAAGTGGGTCGAGGTAGCCGGGACTTCTACGTAACGATTCGATGGGATAACGGTAAAGAATCTTATTTGAATGCGATGTTTTTCATTAAGACTGTTGCTATTGTCGATAAGGTGATCGCGTGAACACTCAGTCGCTTGAATCTGACGTTATCAAAAATGCAGTTCGTGGTTCCTGGTTGTCCGTTTTGGATTCCCTGGCGCCCGAGCTTGAACGCGCTATTTTAAAACCTGGCCGGCATATTGGTTGTCCTGTCCACGGTGGAAAAGATGGCTTTAAGTTGTTTCGTGATGCCGACATCTCAGGTGGAGGCATCTGCAATACTTGTGGCGCCAAACCGGATGGTTTTTCGTTATTGATGTGGCTTAGAGGTTGGCGTTTTCCTGATGCATTAATGGCCGTTGCCAATGTACTTGGGTTGTCGCCCGATGAACATCATCAAAAAACCGTTTTTGCAATGCCTGTTTTTATGACGCCAAAATCCACTGCGGATGATGACAGAATAAAAGCAATTCTTCGTACTGTGTGGCAGGAATCAAAATCGGTTCATCATCCAGACGCCGAACCTGTAAGGCTTTATTTACAGTCTCGCGGCCTGGATAGCTCGATCCCAGATTGGCCTTCAATTCGCTTTCATCCCAACATGCAGTACCGGGATGAAGACGGTAAGTTACTCGGCCACTATCCAGCCATGCTTGCATTGATCGAAAAGTGCAATGAAGCCATCACCATTCATCGCACGTTTCTGACGCCAAAGGGATGTAAAGCCCCTGTGGATTCACCTAAGAAAATGATGCCAGCACCTACTAACAAGATTGTGGTCGGTTCTGCTATTCGTTTAGGAAATCCTGGTCGCGTGTTGTACGTGACTGAAGGCATCGAAACGGCTTTGGCTGTTATTGAAGCTACCGGTATGGTGACATGGCCGTTGATTAATGCAACATTGATGGCAAGGTTTGAAATACCTGACGGTGTTGAAAAACTGATTATCTGGTCGGATTTAGATCGTCCGTCATTGTTAAGAGGTATTCAGGCAGGGTCTGAAGCTGCGACAAAACTTGCCGAGCGTGCAAAAGCCCAGGGTATTGAAGCCGTGATTCGTGAACCCAAAGGGCCAATACCGGTCGAAGCCAAAAGTATCGACTGGCTGGATGTCCTGAATCAGCGGGGCCCGAATGCGTTTGCACTTCGGTCTTGTTCCTAAAAAGGAGGTTGCTAAGTGCCAATACGTATTCGATGCGTACTGTCTTGATACCCCTCGGTAATCATTCATCGCCTTTCTCGCCCTCACCGAATTGGCATGGCGATGAAAATGCTTATCTTCGATGGCTACGTGAGCGATTTCAGTCGAGTCCTGAATTCAGGCAACGACTCAAAATTGCAGCTCGCGCTAGCTGTCTGGGTCGGACGCTTAAACTCACCGGCCCTTACAGTGATGTTTTGCGCGTTGCCATCAATAATTTAAACAAAACCAAACGGAAATATCTGTAATTTTCCGCACTAAACCCAAAACCGAACCTGATTTCTCAGTGTTCGGTTTTTTTGCCCAATCTTTTTAAAAGGCGCGTTATTTAGCAAGTCTTTCGCGCTTATCAATTCACAAAATTTATTGCCCAATACACGCTTCAATATAAGGAGGTAGTTATGCATCGTTTGTTCACATCTTCATTTGCCAAACCTTTTCAGGTCTTGCTGTTGCTCACGCTGTCTTTAACAGATCAAGTCGCCCAAGGAGTGTCACCTAGCACACCACCGATTATCACTGTCACCCAAGGTAACCCTATACGGCAAGATCATTGGCTACTCGTGGCAGGTGACCGGGCAGCCGATCTAATCAACCTCTTACCGGCCGGATCAGCTTCAGCAAAACCGGCACACACACAAGCGGCCTCGGTGACCATTACCGTGACGGACGACGCCAAAGAACTGTCCACGCCGGTATCCATTAACGTCGCTTATTGATTGCCATGTGTCGAATTCAACCCATTCTACTTGCATTCCTCCTGTTGGCAGTAGGGACTGCAAGCGCAGAACCCGTGATTGCTGTTGATAAAACACGGCAAAAGCAGGATGCTGGCTTCAGACAGTCTTTGCCAGATTCCGAAAAGAATGATGCACAGACTCAAATTGAACAGGCAGCTGATCATTTCGATGCTTTTGCATTACAAATGCCGAAGGTTATCAACGCCAAGCTTGATGCGTTTATGAAGCACGGTTTCCGTGCGATTCTGAGGAGGATACCGAAACTAAACCAGTCGAGGAAAAAATGATTGGCTCGCTGGTGAAAGGGCTGCAAGCGATGGGAGATTCGTTATCAGAAGACTTGTCGCGGCCAAGCGCGAGATCGCAAGAAGAACACCCTGTTAAGAAACAGCCCAAAAGCCAATAATTCGAGAATTCATTATGTCACCCATAGGGCATACCGTTAACGCCTTTGCTATGGCGACAACCTATATGCGGATCAGTGATGTTTCCTGGGGTCTTGGTTTTTATCCCTACCCACACTAATGATGTCATGCAATCTGGTGAACATTGATCGCACTGCTTTCGTTACCCTGATTGCACTTGGAATGCTATTGGGCGCGAGAGAGCCAGACCGTCTTGAGATCCCTAGTTTTAACAAGCGCACCCAAACCCGTCGATCTGTGATTCCGCATCGGACGCTGACGCATTGGCCTCCACTTTGGGTGGCGATGACAGCAATCTGTTGGTTGGCATTGGTATCAACCCATGATTTTTTGCTCTACGAAATAACCAGCATCGGCTTTGGATTTTATGCGGCAAGTTGGCTGCATTTAGTCATGGATATCATGACACCTTCAGGTATTCCATAGGTCACACCATTCGGTTCTCGATTTTCGTTCAATCTCTATAAGACCTCTTAGTCGGGTGATTGGCTTTGTATTTTGCTGTTTGGGGTCGGCGGCTGTCAATTTTTTTGAAATTTGCTGCGTAACCGAAAAAAAAATACCCTTTACCCCCCCCTTGCAGCCATCGCGATTCGTTACTTACTGTGCGAGGAAAATATCTTCAACGCCAATCGCACCGGGGTTAACTTAAAAATCGTGGTATCCAAGGGTGCCATCAAGAAAATGGCAAAGCAATCCACCAAGAAAGTCGACCTTTACGAGTATGGCTATCCGATTCTCACGCGCTACGGCGAAGCGGAAATAGCTGTTTCAAAGGACAATTTCTGGTTCCCTTAGGATAAGAAATTACTCGATGTTCCATTGATTCATGGCGAATCCTTGCGAGGGATTGAGAAGATCGAAAGCGAAGGTATGGGCAGGGTTGCCGTAACCCGTCATGCCCTGGAAAGGCATGGTGAACACTGTGGGACGCTGGATATGAATACGTCATGGAAAAACCTGCATCGAAGACTCAAATGTCGAATTAATGAAATCCAACTCCCTTCCAGGATGATGTTGCATAAATTGAGAAAATACGACGAAACTTCAGCGCGCCAGGATTTTTCGCGAAAGCTAAAATGGGATCCATCCGATTTTAGCAGCGAAAAATGACCTGGCGATTAATGCCTTCGGCTGCCCGCGTTCGTCCTCCGTCCGCCACGACACACAACTTCGCGTTGCTACGCTGTGCGCCATGGCTACCGTAATGACTTTACGCCGTGTCGGATGGTCTTGCATTTTGACTACGCTTCCGCTAACGCTACAACTTCGTCAAAACGCCCGACCGCTACGGCTACGCGGGGGTCGTCGTACACCGCTCCACTAACGTTACGCTTCCTGTACTCCTTCCCGGAGGTTTGGAAGCACCCAGATAATCCAGTGCATTACGTTTTTTGCCCCAAAAACGATTACAGGATATTGGTGACAGTTTTCAATAAGGGTTCGGAAGAAAGTGAGATATTCCGTCCTTCGTTGGCGAATCGATAAAAATCTCAAAAATGCGAAGCAAATCCAAGCCCCTCTGAAAGAGGGTTGATTTTTTTTAGCGGCTAAAATTTATTTCAACGCCAACACATCCCCCCTTAATTTTAGTGTCATACAAATTCCTGGTAGTGGGCCAAACCTGTGACTTGGCATGAATATCGACGCCAAACCCTACCTTATTGATAAGCAGCCCAATGACCGTATCATGCATCAAAGCCGACTTGGAAAAACAGATGGTTTTCCTTGTCAAACGCTTGATCCAAGTTCGTAGATTCAAGTTTTTGCGTTCAATTTTCTGGGTGTTCCGCTTGCCAACCTGATGTTTGGCAGTGTCTAAATGGCGCTCGTAGGCACCCCAATCATCGGTGTAATAACGGGTAATGTTGAACGGTTGAAGCAATGCCTTCAGTTGCTTGAAGACCTCATCTTTACGCCTACCAAAGACATACGCCAGTATTGTGCTAGTCACATGATCAATTGCGTACCACAGCCAACGCTGCTCCGATTTCTTGCCCACATAAGACCACTGTTCGTCTATTTCCGCTTCACAGAAGGCTTCCAACCTAACTTCCATGCCACGTGACGCAGCCAGTGTATTAACAATAGGGTTCACCTGTGTAAGTATGGTTTGCTTTTTTTTAGCGTGCTGATGACGGTGTTTTTGTTAATCCCCAACACCCGCCCCGTATCACGAATACCGCTGCCATTGATCGCCATCTCTACCACTTGGCGTTTGACACCAGGCACATAGGCTTTATAGCGATAATCAAGAAGGAATGTCTTGATTGAACAACCCTCAATATGGCATCGGTAACGTTGTGTTCCTTGCTCGGTACGGCCGGACTTTGTAATGTGGTTGCTGCAACACTCGGGGCAGACGATTTCTTGATAGCATGTCATGAGCTAATAATACAACAAACTACAGATTTAACCCATTACCAAATTCCTAAAATCCCACACTTAGTTCTCTGCAAATAGCTTTGGAAATAGGAATTCGACAGATCCACTACCGAAATGGAGCGATACGGGACCTTTAGGTGTTTCAGACTGTAGAATTCCATCATTGATTAAACTTGAAAGAACCATACGGGCACTGCGCTCTTTCAATCCAGTAATGCGTTCGGCTTCACCACGAGGCATCTCGCCCTGAATGAGTACCCTTTCCAAAATAAAAAAGGCCTCTGGTTTTAAACCCTGGCTTTCCACATAGCCTTTGAGGCGCTCAGCTAACCGGTCGAATTCGAATAACCCGGTCATGAAGTTCACCTGATCGAGGCACACTTCCAAAAACCAGTGTATAAACTCGACCAATGCCTTTTGGGATAAGTTTCCACGGCCATCCAAGTCGCCTTGTCGCGGCGTATCGGCATAATCCATCTTATTCTTGTAATCTTGCCGGCTTTCCAAACCACGAGCGAGACCCCGTGACACTGACCAAAGCCCTGATGCGCCGATTCCTGCGGTTAGCCCCATCGCATGGCTCATTAATCGACTGACACGACCATTTCCGTCAGGAAATGGGTGAATATAGGCCAAGCGATGGTGCGAGGCGGCCATGGCGATAATCTGCGCGCCCTTACCCATCGTAGCCAATCGATAGCGCTGCTCGAAGTAGCGCATAAACTCATCAACACGCTCGCTGCGAGGCGGAATATGCCTTCCTACCGAGACATCGTGTTCAGACCGAGAACGAAACTCCCCCGGCTCCATTCGAAATCTACGATCTCCGTTCTCAATCCAAAGCATGGATTCTGACGCATCACGGTAAAATTCACGGTGCAACCAGCACAAGAACTCGATCGACGCCGGTTCTGGCATATGCCCTGCCGCATAGAGCCTATCAATCGTTCGTTGTAACCTGACATGAGCACGTGCTTCGATTTGAAAATCACGGCGCAATTCGTCTTTTTCCAGATCATCCGCCAATGCCCGTTCAATATCCCTTGGTTTCGTATTATGCCCTTCGATAAGGTTCGAGTAATAGCAATTCATAATCCGAACCAGCTCAGCTAGACTAGCGGCCGTGCGCGGATGTAACCTGTTAGCAATTCTTTCTGATGACGCTGTTAGATTCGCGATTAGATCTGTAATTCCGATCGGAATGCTTTCAAGCAAGCAGGGTTCGATTCGATAAGGCGTTTCAATGGATAGTGGCATGCCGATCTTCTAATCTCATAACATATTGTTTTTATAAGATTAAGTATACTATCTTTTTCAAATTTTGCCGATTCTTTTGCCGATTACAGAAATTAACTTAATTTATTGTTTTAATTAATATTTGTTTGCTAATTGTACGGTATTTGTGCCGATTTCAATTGAACAGCCAGCGAGTTGACAGCTAAGCCTGTTGACGCTTGTTGAAATTTGATCATTTAGAGCAATAAGCTTTTCAACCCCTATTCCTGGTCAAAATTAAACCGGTACGGGTGGTCAATTTTCAACAAGCATCAACAGTCCAGGATCATCATTAGCCGATCAACAGCCTCATCAACGGTTTCCGGCTGCTGAAAGTTTTGCTGAAAATTGTCTGACCAGTTTTTAATCAATTTAACTTCACTCCAGAAGTGAAGAGGGCTTGAAAGAAATTGTGACAAATTAAAGACAGGGTTATCCACAGATTTTGTGGATAACCCGTTTGAATTATAAAGTGCCACTTAATGTATGCTTTCGCCCGTCCAGCGATCCCGTCCTTTCCAGAATGTGCATTCTTGGCATACCTCGCCGTCTGGATAATCAATACCTTCTTGATGCGGACAGCCAATAATCCTATCAAACATAATGACAGACTTGGCGTTGTGCTCGGCTATGAACGCCAATAACTCTTCCATGATGATAGCTTCATTTCTTACATCAACGTCAGATAACCAAATTTTTATTGGTTCCGGATCAGCGTTTTTGTTTGCAATAATGCCGACCGCAACTTTAGTGGCTTTTTTATCAGTAGGCCCATAGTAAGCAATCGTGGCAACAGGATGTCCTCTAAAACCTTTACGCGCTTTATTGGCTATTTTCTTTTTATTCTGTTCGGCTTTTAGGCTCATTTTTTCTCAACACAAAACCAATTTGTAGTTCAGGTAATTACTTATCATTTTTCCAATCTTAGCCGATGCTTTGGTAACTGTCATTAGCGTGGCTATTAATGCCCATCCCGCCAAATATGCTGTGCACAGCATATTTGGCGGGATGCGGAGCTCAGGAATTTACAGAGTTGCTGGCCTATGGACGGCAGTAACTGCATAAAATCGTCACATTTGCGCCACCCGCTCCACTGATTTGATCCGCATATTATCGCCGTCCTTCATCCCACCGATTGAAAGAGGACAGTATGCTTACGACATATCTCAAACGCCAGATTACTCGTACAACTTACTACACCAGCTCCGCTTGGACGGTTCCGTGCGCCGGACAAGCTAATTGCCTCTCTACGAAGCATATAGAATATGTGGAGTGGTTGGAGCCGAACGACCCATGTCCTTCGGCTCCTCCGTTCGCCACTCTCCATCGGTCAATTCTGTTCGATTTGGCATTTTTCTCCAAAACACCAAAAATTTTGACTTTGAAAGATAAAATGTCAACAGAACCTGTCATAAGCATGTCAATACCCAATTTTATCCATATATTACTGTTATTTTTCTGCACAAAATCCTTCCACCTGACTCGTATCAATCAGTAGACCGTTTTTCTGCAGTATTCTTATTTTTGAATCAACCCTCATTCCGGGATAGAACCTATGGAATAAACTTAACCTGTCATATCAGATGTCCACATGTAGCGGCATCGGTTCAGCTTCATTGAGTATTCAATTCCATAAGGTATCCGTCAGAGCGCCGTTAAAACTAGGGTGGAGTTTCTTTTTTAAGAACTTCAGGTTCTGTCAAAGGTCGCTCTGGCGGAAATTTTTGGCGACTCTTTTTGGATCGGGTTGTTAAGGCGGCGGCCTAGCTTTAGGCGCTTGTCTTGTCTGCATGAGCTTGTTTCTATTTTGACTAATGAAAGACATCATTTCGCCTATACGGCTACTGTGAACAGTTTTCGGGCATCAAAGCGTTCGCCCCGTCCCAGATACCAGAGGGCTTTGGCAAGCTTGCACATCACAGCAATAACGGTCTTGTTCTTGAACCGTGCGTCCACTTTAGCTTGGTACCAGGCTTTGGCCACCGGATCGTTTTTGATTAATCTCAGCGCAGCAAAATACAGGTATCTGCGTACCATGGAACAGCCGCGCTTGGTGATTTTGAGCTGTCCTTGGTAACGTCCGCTACTTTTCTCCTTGAGATTGAGCCCCAAGGCCTTGTGGAAACTATGAGCATTGGCGTAATTTCTGGGATCTAAACGACAACTTAGCAGTATGGCGGTAGTTACCAGACCAATACTGAGCCTCAATTCCTTCAGGCCATCGTCGGCGTTAACAATCGCTTCCAGTGCTTGTTTGGCATATGCGCATTGTTGACGATTGTGCCGCATTTCTTCGGCTAGTGCTTGCAAATAGTGCCGTTCGGTATCAAGGCAAGGTTGCCCTAATGTGGCCGCTGCGCTGCGCAAGACGCGCTCTATTTTGTCGTCTTTTAGCTGGCTTTTACCCCAAGCTCGCATCTTCTGTTCAACTTCTTGTGCTTGTCTGGTAATTCGCTCAGGCGTGCCGTAGTTGATCAACAGGCTTTCTAAGGTTACCGAATCCAAGGACAACAAAGAGAGTACTTCAGGCCAGTGTCGGCTCAAATACGCTTCCAAACGATTTTGGTTGCGCAGATATTGGCTTTGATGCAGATCGAATTCCCGCCGCAGGGCATCCAGGTTGCGCTCGTTGGCATTTGACTCCCGCCACGGTTTGCTCAAACCTTCACGGTGTAATCGCATGATGACGGTTACGGATTTGGCATCGTGCAAACTCGGAACACCGTCGTAGATTTCCCGCGCATCAAAGACCCGCTTGGCACTGATCTGATCAACGTCAAAGCCTGAGCGCCGGAACTGATAACGCATGGCATCGCCATAGGTGCTGGTGGATTCCATTACCACCGTTAGCGGACACCTGAGGCTTTCCAAGCCCGCCAACACTTCACGTGTCTGTTCCGGGTGGTTCCAGTACCAGAGTTCCGACACACTATTATCCATAGTGCTCAATAAGGCATATTGTTTTTCTTTGGCAATATCGACGGCTAACACAGCAGCACCTCCTGCCAGATTTTCCTTAACCAGGCTCCAGTTAATGTCGTTGACTTTTTTGGCACGATAATTATGCTTTTTCATAGCGGAAATACCTCCGATGGTAGTGGTTGTGTCATTGATAACAAAACCTCTATTTTGAGGGTTCCCGCTCTTTTTTTCTTGGTGTTACTATAGCTGACTAGCGCACGAACAATAATAAGCCATTATCTAAAGATCATGGTCTCTCTGATTTTATGTGGGGATAGCTTTAATTTGGTATCACACCTTTCAACGGCTGAATCTCTGGATTATCGAAAGCTGGAGCTGACAGGGGATAGAGCAGATTGATGCGGTGTCCCTGCGGATTCGCTGTCATTTTAGGCAGCGTTTTCAGGTAACGCACCACAATTTCGCTGACGTCCAGCGGCTTACCATTTTCGTCCTTCACAACGTCAATAGAGCTGTCTGGTGTAGCGCAAGATCCGCAGTTGTTGATGGTCTTAGGATCATCTGCATACCAGTAGCCTGCGACGGAATACGGCACTGATATCGCATGCGGTGCAACGTATTTGCCTTCATCTTTGGGGTCGATAGCTTTCCCGCCGATCTTGATGTTTGAGCCACTTGAGCCATAAGGCGCATACACATCCAAATCGAAGGTCACGTTGCTGTAGCCGAACATCCATCCGCCAGTCCAAAGGCCCGGTACAGTCGAGAACGAACCACGGGTGGAATTCTCGATCTGTTTTTTGAGCTGATTGCCAAAGATCGGATATACCTTGGCAATGCGCGCACCTATAGGCAAATAGTGGTAAATATCCGACATGGTGATCGGGCCTGGTACAACATGGGTGCCGTAACGAAAACCGCGAATAGTCGCAAAATCCGAACCAGCAGCCCAGCGCATCGCATCAGCTATCAGATCATGAGAGCTGCCCTCGATGACACCAAGATTATCCGTTTTGCCATCACTGAAGTTTGAGCGATGCAAAGCCACGTCGGTATAGCCCACCACGGTATCTACAGGGCGCAACAAAGTGCTGGTGTTGCCCCCAATTGTTACCGTCTGACCCTCAATAAAAGTGCCGCTTACAAAAGGCGCACGTACTTCTGCAATCTTGCGTGCGACTGCCGCATTTTCCTTGATCTCGTCTGTGATGATGTGCGGCGTCCATTTCCAGCTCAGTTTGCCATCCCCTGGAAGCTTATGATCTTTTTTAACCTTGAGGCGAATCTCACCCAGCATGGTGCCATCCTGGCCTTCTTCTACCAGGACGGTGCCGGTTTTAAGTACAATAGGCTTGATGGTGCGTTCGTGCATGTCCGCGTTCAGAATGAAGTCAACGCCAGGGTATCTGGAAGCAAGATCGATAGTCCTTGCCAGTTCAAGTTCCGAGATCATCACAATGATGTCAACATGCTCGACATTACGCAGTTCATTAATGTAGTAAGGCATTTCGTTTTCACCATCGGTGTATACGAAACCCTTGGTGACAACCGGACCGACCGCGCGAATGGCTCGCGCTGTAGTCATGCCCAGAACGCCGACTTTTACGCCGTTGATTGTTTTCACGATATAAGGCGGTAATGGACGCTGACCTGCCAGCTTGGGATAGGGGGTAGTGGCATCGGTCGATGGAAAATCGATATAGCCAGGCACACCGATCGTCTTTTTGTCCACGCCAAGCGCCGGACGATCCGATACGCCAGGTTCGGCAGAAACCTGGCCGGGACAGAGAGGTTCGGATACACCGGCGCAGACATAATATAGGTTGGCGGCGACGGTCTTGGTATCAAGCAGCGGCGGCTTACCGGGTGTGCCGACGAAAGTTTCCAGGAACCGTTCAGGCCCATAGAGATAATCCCAGTTACCCGGCTCGTCGAAGTCAGGCTTCAGAAGATTCATTACATCAATCAGCGCCTGGCCTCGTGTAAACATTGCTTCGGCAGACCCTTGCAGGGTATCGCCTGTATTGAAATAGAGTGTCTTTCCAGGATTGGCTTTTCGGATATGATTGATGACGGTCGCCATACGCGCAAGACCTCCTTCCATGCGGCCGGTGGTGTCGCTACGAACATTGTGCCTGGGCACAAGGTGGCCGTGGATATCGCCAGAATGAATCAGCGTGAGTTCGCCGCTTCCGGCAAAGGCTGCGCCAGACATCATCAATCCGGCCAGTACGGTTAATTTTCCTGCAAAAAAACCACTTCTCATTTGTACTCACTCACTACGCTCAAGTTAAGAATGAACTCTAGTCCTCTGCAACCAAGACTAGAATCCGATTTATGTTTCAACATACCTATCCTTTTGGCACACCAATATACTACCGATAGTATCAACAACGTAGTGTTGACGCTATAGATCACAATATGTAGTAGGTTGGTGTGTAAACCCGATATGCATGGTTTCAACAAGGCATTTACGATGTTCCCTTTGGAATATTTCATGTTTTTGGATACGGTCAGAGAGGTGCAGACCTGCTGGTGTGGGCTCTTCAACATTCGGTACGGTAATATGGTTTGACCCGTAGGAATTAACGTATCCAAATATAATGATATTCTAATATCTCAATAATAACCACTCCGTCTCACATCAACATAAGCCGGATTAGACATAGATGGTCGCCCCAGTTTGTCAAGCTTTCAATCGGTAGTGGCGAGAGAAGAGATTACAGCCATAGATCCGGACTTTGTTGAGACCGAAGCCTCTGTCCCCGATGGAATGCGCTGACCGAATCCTCTACAAAACGGCGCACTCGAAGTGCCTTGTCTAGTTCAGGGTGTTTCGGTCACGGTCTAACCTGTCTTGCCATCACGTCATGATTGCCTGGGCAATCGGTGGAGTTAATCCTCTTTGTTCAATGTAGTGCGATTCTAAATCGTCCGGTTCGGTTATGCAGCGGCCTTAGCCGGTGCGTAATCGGATCGGAATTCTCTTTTTTGTGCCAGAAGCGCCCAAACAACGCGGGCATTCTTGTTGGCCAGCGCCACGGCAACGATATTTTTATTCCGCCTGACCACTAACTGGTTGAGCCAGTCATTGGCTTGTTCACGTTTGTGTTCCGATACACGGATCACCGCCCGAGCGCCGTGGATCAACAGTGTTCGGAGGTAGGTGTCGCCCCGCTTGCTGATGCCCAGCAACGTCTGCTTGCCACCCGTGGAGTGCTGTCGAGGAACCAATCCCAACCAAGCCGCTAATTGCCGTCCATTCTCGAAGCTCTTGGCGTCACCAATAGATGCTACCAAGGCACTGGCTGTTATCGGCCCTATACCAGGAATATCGGCCAGCTTGAGACTCAGTTCATTTTCTTTGTGCCATAGCTGAATCTGCCCGCTCAGTTCGTCAACCTGACGATCCAGTTCTTTCAGATGATCGCCCAACCGCTGTAGCAGTTGCCGAAACACCCCCGGCAGATCGTTTTCGCCGTCTTCGAGGATATCTGGCAAACGCTTGGCAATGTTGTTGATACCGACTGGAATTACGATACCGTACTCGGCCAGCAGTCCGCGTATTTGGTTCGCCTGCGCGGTGCGTCCTTTGACGAAGCCCTGGCGGGCACGGTGCAAAGACAGCACGGCCTGTTGCTCACCAGTCTTAACCGGCACGAAGCGCATGGAAGGACGACTGACTGCCTCACAAATCGCCTCGGCGTCCGCTGCATCGTTCTTGTTCGTCTTCACGTAAGGCTTGACGAATTGCGGGGCCATTAGCTTGACTGTATGTCCAAGTTCCTTGAGCTTCCTAGCCCAATAATGTGCGCTTCCACAGGCTTCCATCCCGATCAG
>JAQTLI010000017.1 GCA_028714995.1 Methylobacter sp.
AAGATGTGGCACAAGCACTGTTCTCAACGAAAGAAGCATTCGATCGCCGCAGCGATGACGGTGCTGTTCATGGCCTGTGTCATTGCGCTCCCACCGTTTCCTCTTAGCGCCGCCGAAACTCCACTGAAAAAAGCTTCCCTCATGCCGATGTGGAGTCCACAGGCCCAGTTTGCCGGATATTACGTGGCTCTTGACAAGGGAATCTATGCAGGGCATGGGATTGACCTCAAAATCCTTAGGGCGGGGCCCGGATGTTCTCCCGCTCTATCTCTTGAGAAAGGCGATGCCGACTTTGCCATTCTTTGGCTGACTACCGCTCTACAGCATCGCTCTGCAGGTACCGAACTCGTTAACCTGGCCCAAATCATCCAGCGGTCGTCGATGATGCTGATTTCGAAAAAAACCGCCGGCATCAAGACCATCGACGACATGAATGGCAAAAAGGTGGGGATGTGGGAAGGATACGTGTCAATACCGCTTCGCACTCTGTTCGCGGAGCACCGTATCAAGGTTCGGGAAGTACGCCAGTCCCATACCGTCAATCTCTTTCTGCGCGACGGCATCGATGTGACATCCGCGATGTGGTTCAACGAGTACCACACGATTCTTAACTCCGGATTCGATCCTGATGAGTTGAATGTCATTTTCCTGAGAGATCAGGGCATGAATTTTTTGGAGGACGGGATCTATACGATGGAAAAGACTCTCCACAAAGATCCTGCCCTGACAGCAGCCTTTGTTGACGCATCGATGGAGGGATGGCGTTACGCCTTTGATCATCCCGACGAGACACTGGATATCATTATCAAATACATGCGCGAGGCCCATTTACCTGCCAACAGGATGCACCAGAAATGGATGCTGGAACGGATGCGGGACCTGATGAAACCTGTCAATTCTCAGGGAACACCCGGCTACCTTATGGAGCAGGATTACGAGGATGCAGGCCGTGCAATGCAAAAACACGGCCTGATTCGCAGCTATCCCGATTACAACGATTTTGTCTGGAGGGCCGATGCCGGGAAAAAATAGCATCGTCATCAGACTCGTTCTGGTCATCACGCTCTCTAGCGCAGTCATCTTTGCCGTGACGCTCGGCTATAACTATTACCAGTCCCGCGTCATTCTGCAAAACGAGCTTGAAAGCAATGCGCGCAACCTCGCCATGTCGCTGGTTAATAAGGTAGAGATACAATTGACGGCGGTTACCAAAGTGACGGAAGGCTTAGCCCGCTACGTGGAGACAGACAAGCATACAGAGCAGAAACTTCTCTCCTTGATCAGAACAACCGTCGAGAACAATCCCGAAATTTATGGCGCGTTCGTCGCCTTTGAGCCCTATGCCTTCAGCGCCAAATCGCGACTATATGCACCCTATTATTACCGGCAAAAGGGGAAGATTGTCTTTGAAGGCCTGGAAAACTCATACATCGACTACCCCTATCCGTACTGGGATTGGTACCAGATTCCGCGCGAGCTGGGCAAACTTGAATGGAGCGAACCCTACTTCGATGAAGGCGCCGGCAATATTCTGATGTCGACCTGTTCGATGCCCTTTTACAAGGAAATCAATGGCAAGAAACAGCTTCAGGGAATTGTCGGTTCAGACATTTCACTAGACGCCCTGACAGAGTATATCTCCTCGGTTAAGATACTCAGGACCGGCTATGCAGCCCTTCTTACCCGCAACGGGACGATACTTGCTCACCCGTTGAAGCATGCCATCATGAACGATTCGTTTTTCAGCATTGCAGAAGAACGTCAGGAGCCTTTCCTGCGAGAGCTCGGCAAGAAAATGGTCAGGGGCGAGACCGGTTTTGTCCACTACAAGAGTCTGGTAGGCTTCACGAGCTGGATGTATTACACGCCGATCCCTTCGACAGGATGGACGCTTGCCGTCTTATTCCCTGAAGCGGAGCTTCTGGAGAATGTCAGAAAGTTGAGTATGACCATGGCGGCGATGGGTTTTGGAGGGATATTGCTGCTGACCCTGGCGGTCATCTATATTGCCCGGGCCATCATCAAGCCGCTGCAATTGCTGACGGCGGCGACCGATGAGGTCGCTGCCGGAAACTTTGACGTGGCACTGCCGGCAGTACACTCCAACGACGAGGTCGGTATTCTCACCCGCGACTTCCAGGCCATGCAGGCGTCACTCAAGGAATACATCAAGAACCTGACCGAGACCACCGCCGCCAAGGAACGGATCCAGAGCGAGCTCAAGGTCGCAACCAATATTCAAGCGAGCCTGCTGCCGCGCATTTTCCCCCCCTTTCCCGATCATCCTGAATTTGAGATTTATGCATCAATGGTTCCTGCCAAAGAGGTTGGGGGCGACTTCTACGACTTCTTCTTCATAGACGAGAAGAATCTGTGTTTCCTGATTGCGGACGTTTCCGACAAGGGAGTTCCCGCCGCGCTGTACATGATGGTGGCCAAAACCCTGCTGAAGACTGAAGGCCAGCGTCTTGGTGAACCGGACAAGATGCTTTCCTCCGTCAACAAGATTCTCGCAACGAACAATGACACCTGCATGTTCACGACAGTGTTTTGCGCCATCCTTGATATCACGACCGGGGACGTGCGTTTTGCCAATGCCGGACATAATCCCCCGCTTATCATAGACTCGCAGGGTGTACGCTATATCACCCCGAAACCGGGTCTGATGCTGGGGGCCATGACCGAAACAGTCTTTGTGACCGAGCGTCTCACCCTGGAGCAGGAAGGCATCCTCTTTCTCTATACCGATGGTGTGACCGAGGCAAAGAACCCTGAAGATGCACTGTATGGTGAGGAGCGGTTGCAGAAGGCGTTGCAAACCGCCCCCCAAGGGGATCTTACAAACTTGATCCATTACATCAGCTCTGAGGTGGCATATCATGCCAGCGGTGCCCCACAATCAGACGACATCACCATGCTGGCGATAAAAATGACGAGGAATAATGTCAGCATTGAATGCGCAGGTAAGGGAGCATGAAGAAAACGACACTGTTAATGCTGATTATTCTGGCGGTAATCGCTTTTCTCACCGGTTGCAGAAAAAGTGAAATCGTCATCGCCAGTCTTGATGATGCAAAAAATGCAAGAATCGGTGTGATGACCGGCTCAACCGGGGAGGCCCTCACTATCGCAAGGTTTCCGAAGGCGCAGGTCAAAAGTTTCGACGATATCATGGATGCCGTTGCCGCGATGAAATCCGGACAAATTGATGCGATCGTGACTGCATTCCCCGCGGCACTTCAGGTCTCGAAGAAGAATCAGGAATTGGGGCTGCTGCCTGAGCCGCTTGATTACGAGGATACCGCGATTGCGGTCAAGAAAGGCAATGACGAGCTACTGGCCACATGGAACAGGATCATCGCTGAGCTAAAAAGCGACGGCACGCTGGAATCGATGAAGAAGCGCTGGTTCAAGCCGGATTTAACCCCTTATGAAGAAATGAACATTACGCTTCCCAGTGAAGGCAAACCGCTAAAAATAGGGGTCAGCGCCACACGAGAGCCATTCATTTTCGTGGACAAAGATGGCAGGGTCACCGGACACGACGGCGAACTTGCGCGAATTATCGGTGCCAAACTCCAGAGACCGGTCGAATTTTACAACATGAAATTCATGGCGTTGATCCCGGCACTGCAATCGGGCAAGGTTGACCTGATCGTAACCGGTATGACTGCAACCGGTGAACGCAAAAAATATGTCGATTTTACTGAGCCTTACTACGTCAACGCCCAGGTAATGCTGGTCAGAAAAACCGCTGCGGCAACATCATCGTCATCGCCAACCGCTCCAGGCCGCATTGATAATGGTAACGAGATTGCAAAACGAGAGGATATCGACGGTAAAAGAATCGCCGTGTTGGGCGGTTCTGCCGGAGACCTGGCTGCCCGAAAGCACTTTCCGAATGCGACTTTTCAGGTGTTTGTCGCATCAGCGGATGCCGCCCTTGCGGTAAAGACCCGCAAGGCGGATGCCTTCGTCTATGACAAGAGCGTGTTGCTTAATCTGGCCGAGAAAAATCCGGAGTTGGTCATTCTGGATCAACCGGTGGACAAACTTGAGATTGCCGCCGCCTTCAGGAAAGACAATACCACCTTGCTTGCCGAGATCAACAGGGTATTGTCTGAACTGAAAAAGGAGCACATCCTGCAGCACCTGAGAACCAAATGGATTGATGCAAAATATACGGTCACGCCGCAGATAGAGCCAATAGGCGGCACTCACGGCAAGGAGGTTCTGAGAATGGGGACGTGCGCGACCATCGAACCCTTTTCATTCCAGGCGAATGGAAAACTGACCGGTTTGGACATCGAGCTGAGCCAGATACTTGGTCAGCGTCTGGGCAAAAAAATCGAGATCATTGATATGAATTTTGAAGGCCTGATCCCCGCGCTGCAGTCAGGCAAAATCGATTTTGCGCTTTCCAACTTTAATGTCACCGAAGAGCGCAAGAAACTGATCAATTTCTCGCTTCCGTATGTTGAAAATGATATTTCAGCACTGGTTAGACGGCCTTCCGTCGTCGAGCGTCAAACGACCATCAAGCAAGGCCCACAGCTTGCATCCGTTGAAGACTTGAAAGATAAGCGCATCGGCGTGCTAGTCGGCTCCGCTCACGATACTTATGCGACAAAAAACTTTCCTGATGCCACGATCCTGCAATACAAGTCCCCGGCCGATGTCGCCTTGGCGGTCAAGACTGGCAAGGTCGATGCTGCACTATTCGATGCCGAACCTTTGCGCGAAATCATGCGCCAGGACGACAGCTTGGTTCTATTGGGGGATCCCCTGTTTACCTTTGACGTAGGCGTCGGCTTCAAAAAAGACAATGAGGCCCTGAGGGATCAATTCAATCAATTTTTGGCGCAGATCAAGCAAAACGGCGTCCACAGGAATATGGTCCAGCGCTGGATGGAAAAGGGCGATACGCGCATGCCGGTCATCGAAAACGCTAAAAACAATGGCGTTCTGGTCGTGGGCGTCAGCGACGCAGGGATGCCGTTTACCGCAGTCAAACATAACCGGCTGGTCGGGTTCGATATTGAGCTTTCAGAGAGATTCGCTGCGTATCTCGGCAAAGAGGTCAAGTTTGCCAACATGGATTTCGGCAGCCTGATCGCTGCTGTTTCCACTGGCAAAGTCGATATGATTTGCAGCTCCATCTATTTGACGGAAGAAAGAAAAAAGCAGATCAATTTTTCTGATCCCTATTATGAGATGGGTACCAGAGTGTTCGCATTGAAGAAAAATATCCTGGCCGCGAACGGTGCCGGAGCTGATCAGGTCAAACATAAAAAACTGACATCGGTTGCCGATCTCATGGACAAGCGCATCGGCGTGCTGCTCGGTTCCGTTCACGATACGTATGCGATGGAACACTACCCAAACGCAACCATCCTCCAATACAAATCCCTGCCCGACCTGGTACTGGCAGTGAGGGAGGGAAAGATCGATGCTGCGATCTATACCCGGGAAACGTTAATCGAACTCCTTCGCGGTGACAGCGAGTTGGGGCTCCTTGGGGATTCCCTATTGTCCTACCCGATCGGGATGGGTTTCAACAAGGACAACGATCGCTTGCGAGAACAGTTCAATACTTTCCTCAAACAGATCAAGTCGAATGGCGACTTTGAAGACATGGTGAATCGCTGGATCAAAAACGGCGGTACCGTGATGCCGGAGATTTCCAACGCCGGTTCCAATGGCGTCCTTGTCGTAGGCATCGTCAGCGATAAGGGGCTTCCTTTTGCTGTATTCCGGGACAACAAACTGATCGGCTTTGATATCGAGCTTGCGGAGCGCTTCGGGGCCTATCTCGGCAAAAAAGTCGAATACGCAGACATGGAGTTCGGCAATCTGATTGCTGCGGTTGCGAGTCGCAAGATCGACATGATTGACAGCACCTTGATGATCACTGAAGAACGAAAAACCCGAATCGATTTTTCGGATCCGTACTATGAGCTCGGGGCCAGCGTATTCGCCCTCAAGAAGAATTTGGCAGCCTATGAGTCCGGATCCAGTGCAACAACCGTGGCTCCCTCGTTTCTTGCAAGGATAGCCAGCAGTTTTTACAGCAACATCATCCAGGAAAATCGTTACCAGCTGATCTGGGACGGATTGAAGACGACTGTGATTATTTCGATATTCGCGACGTTGTTTGGCACGCTGCTAGGCGCGCTGGTCTGCTTTATGCGGATGTCGAAGAGGACTGTGCTCAACCTGCCCGCCAGGGTTTATATCAATATCCTACGGGGCATGCCGGTTCTGGTGCTGTTGATGCTGATTTTCTATGTCGTCTTCGCCTCGGTCGACATCAATCCGGTGCTGGTGGCGATCATCGCTTTCGGGATGAATTTTGCCGCCTATGTGTCCGAAATCTTCAGATCCGGCATCGAGGGAATAGGCAAAGGCCAGATCGAGGCCGGCATCGCGATGGGCTTCACCAAGGTCAAGACATTCGTGTACATCGTGCTGCCGCAGACCGTGCAGCGTATTTTGCCGGTCTACAAGGGAGAGTTCATCTCCTTGGTCAAGATGACGTCCATCGTCGGCTATATCGCCGTCCAGGATCTCACCAAGGCCAGCGACATCATTCGCAGCCGCACCTTCGACGCGTTCTTTCCGCTGGTCATGGTGGCGATTCTGTATTTCTTGATCGCATGGATTCTGATGCAGTCACTGGAATATCTTGAACGGATTACCGACCCCAAATACAAACGGCGAAAGGCGGTCAAGGCATGATCAAGATCGAGCATCTCTCAAAAAAATACGGCGACTTGGTCGTGTTGAAAGACATCACAACTGAAATAAAAACCGGTGAGGTCGTCACCATCATCGGCCCTTCCGGTACCGGCAAGAGCACCTTGCTCCGTTGCCTCAACCTGCTCGAAGTTCCGAGCGGGGGATCAATTTATATCAATGGCGTGGACATTCTGGATAAGAAGACCGATGTCGCCCAAATACGCCAGAAGATGAACATGGTGTTCCAATCGTTCAATCTTTTTTCCCACCTGTCAGTGATCGAAAACCTGACTATCGCGCCGATCAAGCTGCGGGGGATCAGCGTGCACGAAGCCCAGGAAAAAGCCCTCGAACTGCTGCGCTTGGTTGGGCTTGCCGAGAAAGCAGGCAATTATCCTGACGAGCTTTCCGGCGGCCAACAACAACGTGTGGCGATTGCCCGATGCCTGGCTATGGAGCCGGAGATCATCCTGTTTGACGAGCCGACTTCGGCGCTGGATCCAACCATGATCAGGGAAGTGCTCTCGGTCATCCGTCGCCTCGCCAGGGAGGGCATGACCATGGCGATAGTCACCCATGAAATGGATTTTGCCCGGGATGTATCAAACAGGGTGTTGTACATGGACGAAGGGATTATCTACGAAGAAGGCCCCCCGGAGCAGATTTTTGAGAACCCGCAAAAGGAAAAAACCAGGGCTTTTATCAACAGGATTCTCAGTTACACCTGTCGCATCAGTTCACCTGATTATGACCTGTATGCCATGAATGCTGAAATTGAAGCTTTTTGTGAAAAGCAGATCCTGCCAAAGAAAACCCGATACAACTTGCTGCTACTGGTTGAAGAATTACTGCAAATCTATAATCCTTATCTGCGCACGGTGGTTCTGGATATGACCATAACCTATTCGGAAAAGAACGAACGCCTAGAGATAATCTGTGAAAGTACTGGTGAGGAGGGCAATCCGCTCGACAGCCCGAGCTTGATCGATGATCTGGGGCTGACGATCATCAGGAATTTGACCGAAAGAATTGATTACCAGTGGCTCAACGGCAAAAACAGATTACAATTTCTGGTTAAACATAACCTCTCATGAGAAATAACATCCATGGATTTGCAGACAAGAATAGAAAATAATGCCATTGTTGTAACGATTAGTGGCAGGCTGGATGCGGTGACTGCGCCAGATTATGAAAAAAGAATTCGGGAACTGATTGATAGCGGAAATAGTTATTTTGTGGTTGACTTTGAACAACTTGACTACATAAGCAGCGCTGGTCTGCGGGCGCTGCTGCTCATGGCCAAGCTGTTAAAGGAGAAGAGCGGGCAGGTGTGCTTAGCCAACGTCAAAGGGAATGTCCGATCGGTATTCGATATGTCCGGATTTACCACCATCTTCAATATGGAGGATTCCATTGCAGCAGCTCTCGCCGCGCTGATCTAAAAGATTGCCCTGACAGTCATTGTTATGAAGCCTGATGGCGCAAGGCTTTGTATAACACAAACAGATTCCCGGTACCATCGTAATAAGCATGGACATCGTTCATTAGTGTCTTGACCAAGTGCACGCCGAGACCGCCGATCGGGCGTTCGTTAATATCCAGATCCAGGTTGGGTTTAGGGGCTTGCATGAAAGGGTCAAACCGGGGCGCATCATCCTTGAGAAGAATTTCCAGCCAGTCGTTCGATATACTTATTTTGACATGTATGAACCGGTCAGTGGTGCCTTTGAGGCCGTGAAGAATGGTGTTTGTTATCAACTCTTCCAGACACAAGTTGACAGAGAAAGCCAGATCGCGATTGGGTAGGGCCTTGTCGACAGCATCAGCAAGCTTTTCGATTTCTTCGAGTCGTGTAGGCCTCTGGTAATCCAGCAACACCTTCTTGTTGTGCCCGCAAAGACGGGATTCCATGAATTCGGCTTCCTGAATCTGGGTAGGTTTGTTAGATTCCGCCATTTTGTTTTACCCTGGTCACATATTACGGCATGTCTGGGATACCAAACCATTGTCTAGAACAAGTGGCGATGCGCGACATGATTCAGGAGCGGGCTGATCGGCTTTACCAGCGGAGTTCAAACCAAAAATCATAAAAATACGCGCATTTCGGGAGTCCTTTTTATTGATTGAGCGGGAAACTTTTACCTGCTCTGATCATTGGCATGGATGTGATCGTGACACGATGATATCGGTCATTAATACCATCGTGATCATAGAGTACTTATGCCAAAAACTTCAAATAAAATAACCGGCGACCGTTCCGAAGCCCATCAAGAACGTACAAGCCGGGAAACATTAGTTTCTTAAGCCGCCAATCGGCCTACCTTTCCTGCGGTCAAAATCATCTGTGCTTTCAATCAAGCGATCGGTGCGATCAATGTGATTGGAATGGCTATCGAACCGGAAGAACGAGGCACTGTATCCAAAAAGACGATTAGTCTCGTACTAAAGACACGCTAGCGGCCCAGGTAATCGTGTTGGGCAGGCTGATCAACACGTTGCCCGTTAAAGCCCTGGAAGAAGCACCCGGGTTGGATAGTCAGGCCGTCATGCTCAAGCTGGCCTTGCATCCCGGAAAACAAGCAGCGCTCCTTCGTTATCCGGTGTTATCCAGACCCTCCTGATATGGCAATCGCATCATTTAATAACGGTTGTTAACCAAATCTCATCTTTATTTATAAGAAGAATGAGTATTTTGGTTTTTGTGAGATAGCACACAGAAACAAAAGATAAGAAGCCTGCAAAAATCCCTACCAGAACACTTGGTATACACTTCATCACAAGGGTCAATGAATGCCCTTATTTCAATAGCTGTTTAACATGATGTTGAATAGTTAAAAATTATAATAATAAGTACTTATTGAGGAGGATCATATGTCAAATGATTTTGACAAATTAACGCAATACGGCAAATCGTTCAGCGAATTAACGCCTGAGCGAGAAGCCTTGTTAATCGAGGTAGGCAAAGAGATTAAACCCAAGCTGGCAGGCATTACCGAAGATTTTTATCAGTACCTGCTCACCATTCCGGAAGCAACCACTTTTATCGGAGGGCAGGTAGAAGCCTTGAAGAAAACCCATATCCTCTGGATGGAAGGACTTTTTACCGGACCTTTCGATAAAGCCTATACCGAGCATATGTACAAAGTGGGCGATGTGCATGTCAAAGTTAAATTACCAGTTGAGTTCATGGCGGGTGCGATGACCTTGATCAATCAGCGCCTGACCAGCCTGATTGTTGAAACCTATGGTCATGATAAGGACTACTGCGCTCAAGTATTGACCGCGATCAATGCCGTAACCGGCATGTCGCTGCTAATGATGCAGCAGTCGTATCAGGCATCCAGCCTGCTCGAGGAACTGGAAAAATTTCTCAAGATTTCCGGAATGAGCCGGGCATTGTTTACAAACCTGGCTACCGCCTACAGAGACATATAGGAGATCTCAATGCGTTCAGATATGTTAGTTTCGATACTGTCAGAATTGAATGGCGCTTCGGCGGACATTGAGGCGACAGCTGTTATTTCGACCGATGGTTTAACGATGGCCTCGGTACTGCCGGCTTCAATGGATGAAGACCGGGTTGGCGCCATGAGCGCCGCGATGTTGTCGCTGGGTGACCGTACCGCACAGGAACTGGCCCGTGGAGAACTGGAGCAGGTGTTGATCAAAGGTGCTTCCGGCTATGTGCTGATGGCTTATGCCGGTAAGGAAGCGGTATTGACCGTACTGGCCAAGCCCAATGCCAAGCTGGGCTTGATTTTCCTCGATGTCAAAAGGGCCGCCAGCAGTATCGCTGACTTGCTCTGATTGTCGGTAAATAATCAAAAACCGAACGTCTGCTATAACTTCGGGTTTGTCCTGTAAAGGTTTGGATTCGATGCATTGGAAGCCGTAGATTGGGCTGATGAGAAAGCTCAATCTACGGCGCCCAGATTGACTGTTAGACCTAAGAATACAGAGATACCAACTGTAGAGAGTGTTTAATAACGATTGATATTGTAATAAGGCATGCTGTAATAAGTACTGCTTTGGCTGTGCTGTAAAGCGTCCGTGCTTTCCAGATAATAATAAACTCCGACCGCCAGCAACAGTGCGACCAGCGCCGTAAAGCCGATTTTCCACCAGCTGTAGGGACGCTCGCCCTGAATTTCACCGGTGCGGCCATTGATGACGAACCGGTAGGACTTGTTCCGATAGCGGAAAGCGGCGGACCATACCGGAAGCAGGCAATGCTTGTAGGTCGTAGCGCTATGTATGGTTCTGACCTGGTGAACCCGTTGATGGTCGCCGCCAATGTCATAGGCGATGTCACGGTAAATTACGCTGTCCATGACCTGCTTGGCGTGATCAAAGCCTTCGTCCAGATCGACCTGATAATATTCGCTGCGGAATCCGCTCAGATAGTGTTCATCGTAGGGGATCAATTGCTCCAGATCCCAAGGCTGCAACGCATCCAGTATCTTGCGCGGCAATGAATTGCTGGCGCCGACCAGCACATCGTCAAAAAAACGGTACACGCGACCTCTGACTGTCGTCCAGTGAATTTTCTCCACACGCCTGATTTCCGTGAAGACTTGGTTATCGCGCGTCACCTGAACGGGCTCATCGACATAATCGATATCGCCGCGCTCACCGATATAATCCGTCTCCGTGTCACTGTCAAATGTCCAGTAAGGCAGATAAACGCCGGTTAGTTTGGACTCACTGCGCGCATATTTTTTGACGGCACTGGGCGCAAACCACAGGCTGTTGATCCAGCGCTGGAATTGCTGGCGTGCTTCGGACTCATTAATGCCGAAAGGCAGCAGCGATTTTGGCTGTATGGGCTTGCTCTGCGTGGTGGTCGTGACAATCGGCGAGCCGCAAAAAGGACATTCGCCTGCATGGATATTAGCTTCAAACTGGAATCCGGCGCCACATTCATCGCAATGAATCTGTGCCTTGGGCGCTTCCGTGCGAGGCGCTGACAGTTGCCTCAGGGCTTCCTGCAGGTCGTATTCCTGAATGATACCGGCACGGTATTCGATGCGGTTTTCAAAGCCGCAGTAATCGCAGGTCAAATGCGTCGTGCCGGGGGCGTATTTGAGCACGGCCCCGCATTGCGCGCATGGAAAGCGCCCAATTGCTTGTCGTGATAAGGTTTTAGTCTTTAACACGGATGACCTGGTTATGATTTGGGCAGCGGCGGCACCTGCGCGAAGGCGCCGGCCAGTTCTGGCACCTGTTCGGCCGGCGTCCATTCCGCGAGGCCGGCATGCCAGATCAGGGTTGAGCGGTTGATTTCGCAGCTGTTGATTTTTTGCTCAAGCACAGGGCGTTCGAAAGGCCCCTGTTGATGCCCGTCTATAGCAGCATAATAAGTAACCGAGCCGGGCAGGGGCGGCGGTGTTGATGACTGTTGTGAAAAGACCCTGTTCAACTGACTGGCCACAGCAAACCCTATGCCCATGCCGATGCCTTCGTTGGCTGCGCCGGACGGATTCTGGGCCGCCGCTGTCATCGCTTCGGCGGCCTGATAATGCGTGTAACGGCTCAGATCGCCGATAATGCCCATGCTGGTGCGTTTGTCCATGGCCGCTTCCACTTCCGGCGGCAAAGAGATGTTTTCGACCAGCAGTTGCAGTACATCAAGCCCGTAGGCAGCGAATTCGGGGCTGATCATTTGGGTAATGTAGTCGCTCAATTCGTCATAATTGGCGGCCAGGTCCAGAATCGGGATGCCTGATTCGCCGATGATGCTGGCAAAACGCGAGACGATCAGGTTGCGCAACTGATCGCTGATGTCGCCGGTCTGGAAATGGCCGCCGGTGCCGACGATTTCCTTGATGAAGGTCAGCGGCTCCTTGATTCTGATCGAATAGGTGCCGAAGGCTCGAAGCCTCAGCGGACCGAATTCCTTGTCGCGCAGCATGACCGGATTCTTGGTGCCCCACTTCAAATCGGTAAAACGACGCATATTGAAAAAGTACACTTCCGCCTTGAACGGGCTGGAGAAACCGTGCGGCCAGCTTTCCAGCGTGGTCAGGATCGGCATGTTACGTGTTTCGAGCTGATAGAGGCCCGGCTCGTAAAAATCGGCTACGCGGCCTTCGCTGACCAGTACTGCAGTCTGCGATTCGCGGACCGTCAGCATGGCGCCGTATTTGATTTCATTGCCGTAGCGTTCGAACCGGTAGAGCATCGTGTTGCTGGTGTCATCCGTCCATTCGATGACAT
Source organism: Methylobacter sp. (assembly GCA_028714995.1). Classification (GTDB taxonomy): domain Bacteria; phylum Pseudomonadota; class Gammaproteobacteria; order Methylococcales; family Methylomonadaceae; genus Methylobacter_A. The sequence goes on from JAQTLI010000017.1 coordinate 12,955, forward strand.
CGACAAACTCGCCGAATAGTTTATCCAGAATGCCCACTGTTTTGCTCCTGTTTCTGATTTTCGGATCGGTGAGAAAAAGTCATCGTTAAACGGTAGATTTTGCGTGCGCCGAAGCCAGGGTTTTGCGCAGTTCGGTTTCGCATTGCTCGAGTTGTGCGACCGCTTCGCTGCGCATCTTCTTGCCCTGGTCGGCAATCTGCAGGCTTTCCTCTATCGTCGCAATCAGCGCTTCATTGGCTTTTTTGACCGTTTCGATGTCGAATACGCCGCGCTCCAGCTGTTTGCGGGTTTCGGCATTGGCCAGCTTCAAGTTTTCGGCGTTCGCTGCCAGCAGCTCATTGGTCAGGTCGGTCGCGGCCTTGACCGTTTCCGCCGCCTGCGAGGAGCGGTAAATGGTCACCGCCGTCGCCAGTTGCTGACGCCACAGCGGCACGGTGTTGACGATGGTCGAATTGATCTTGTTGACCAGACCTTTATCGTTTTCCTGCACCAGGCGGATGCCGGGCAGGCTTTGCATCGACACCTGCCGGGTCAGGCGCAGGTCATGCACGCGCCGCTCCAGATCATCGCGGGCGGCGCGCAGATCGCGCAGGTTTTGCGCGGCGATGACTTCGGTGCTGGCTTCGGCCTGCCCGGCCTGCTCAGGAATGACAACTTCATCGAGTTCGCGCAGTTTTTCTTCGCCGGCGGCGATATAATCCTCGAGCGTATGGAAGTAGTCCAGGTTGGCCAGATAAAGACGGTCCAGCGAGGTGATGTCGGTTAGCAAACGGGTCTTGTGTCGCTCCAGCTTGTCGGTGATGGTATCGATCTGTTTGCGCACTTCTTCATATTGCTGCAGAAATTTGACAACCGGTTTGGCCTTGCCCATCAAACGGTCAAAAAAGCCCTGTTTCTTGTTCGGATCCAGGTCATCAACCTCGAAACCGCGTATCGTCGCCACCATTTCGTTCAGATCATCGCCCGCCGGTCCGATTTCCTTATTTTTAACGCCATCGAGCATGCGGTCGGAAATCGTGGTCAACTGTTCCTGCGCCTTGCTACCGAAAAAAATGATCGATTGGGTATTGCTGATATCAATTTCGTTAAGCAATTTCTGAACGAGCTGTTGCCTCTCTACTGGCTCCTCGGCAAGCGGGACCATTTCGGCATTGACGCCAGGGACTATCTCCTTGGGCGCGGAACTGTCGGCCGTGCTGGTCGTTGTTTGAGTCGTCGTGGATGCTGGCTGTTCACTCATGTTTAAATCCCCTGTAGTGTGATGACATCAAAGGATGCCTTCACGTTTGAGCTGCGTGGTTAAGACTTCAATTTTTACATCCAGATCAAAAACATCCTCTTCCAGTAATTTTTGATGCTGTTCCTGAAATACCGATTCGATCGTTTCCAGCACATTGCGGAAGTTCTGTTCCAGTTCCCCTGATTGGGTTTGCTGGTGGGTTTTGGCGTAACCTTCAGTCACCTGCCGGGCGCCGTCCAGATAGACATTAAGAAATTTGCGCGCACGGCGGATATCGCGCGGATCGGCCTCGATTTCGGCCAGAATGCTGTCGGCAATCTCGCAAATGCGCTCGATGCGCTGGTTTAACTCGGTGTTGCGAATCCGGTCGTTGGCCTGTTCGATACTGCGGATGATGCGCGACGAGTCCTCCAGAGTCTGCAGGATTTCATCTCCGGAATAGCCATGCGCGGCGGGAATCTTCTTCTCCTCGCGCGGATCGAAGCCGTAACTCAAATACATGCCCAAAAAGGCCCCGCCGGCAAACATCAGCGCCACCGGCAGCGGATGTCCCGCGCCCAGCCAGGCGATCATTCCAGTCGTCAGCGCCGTTATGATGGCCGCTATCATTTTCAGCGGCTGTTTGGGCGGGCGGGCAATGCGGCTTTTGGCGTAAATATGCTCGGCCTGCAGTCCCTTGCGCAAGCACCAGGCGGCCAGCATGTAAAACGCAAAACCGGCGGCGTTGATTAAAATACCCGGCAAATGGCCTTTCCCCAATGCGATGAACGTCGCCGGAATCAG
>JAQTLI010000018.1 GCA_028714995.1 Methylobacter sp.
AGCCAAGTCTATGTAGAGGGACGTATTCAAACGCGTAAATGGCAAGGTCCGGATGGTCAAGACCGCTACTCTACAGAAATTATTGCCGAAGAAATGCAAATGCTGGGTAGTCGTAGTGGCGGAACTACCAACTTCGGCGGTGATCAGCCACAGGCCGGATATTCAGGGCCATCATCAAAATCCTCCAATCAACCCCAGCAATCGGCACCTCAATATGGTTCAGGAATCATGCCTCCACCACCGCCAGATTATGATGATTTTGATGATGATATTCCATTTTAGAGATACCTGAGATTTGATCTTTCCCCGATTTACGGATACACGGCTAAGCGAGTAATCTCTAATCCCGAGGTGTCCAATGAAAACCAGGAAAGAAGAAAGTTGCCGATCAGCCCGTAAAAAATAGTCAGCACAGTTTGGGGAGCAAGTTTTTGGGCGTACGTATTCCTAAAAAACGGTAGCGTGCTTCGCAAAGCTGCCGAAGTGAAGGACGCGATGATCAAGACCAATGAAAGCAACTTTCCGGTGAGTGGAAGCCAAGCCAAAAAGCTTTGTCGGAAAAATCAAACGTCGTCTTTGATGACGAAAAATTCATGACGGATGCAGAAGCAAAGCATCATATTCGACTGTATCGAAGTGCATTGCAAACGTAAAAGGCTGCGCTCAAAATTTGGTTATCTCAGTCAGAAGCTTTTGAAGCTAAAATGGGCTCTTAGCAAAATGTCAGGTAATCAGGGCAGGATCAAAAACGAGAAGCGGCTGATTTTTTGTAAATTGTTTCTATGCTTATCTGTAATTAAATTGGGGAGAGAATTTTGAGGATATTGGTAACAGGGGCAGCCGGGTTTATTGGGGCAGCACTTTGCATTAGATTGTTAGAGCGGGGTGATGAGGTTGTTGGGATAGATAATCTTAATGACTATTATGATGTTAATTTGAAGCTGGCGAGATTGGAACGGTTGCATGGTTACGAGCGTTTTAAATTCATAAAGCTTGATATTGCAGATAAGCAAGCGGTAGAGAATCTTTTTGTCAGGGAGAAGGTGCAAAGAGTTATGCATCTGGCGGCTCAGGCAGGTGTAAGGTATTCGATAACCAATCCGCATGCATATATAGATTCTAATATAGTCGGATTCATCAATATTTTAGAAGGATGCAGGCATAATGCTGTCGAGCATTTGGCGTATGCATCATCCAGCTCCGTTTATGGGGCAAATACCAAGATGCCGTTTTCAATCCATGACAATGTTGACCATCCGGTTTCATTGTATGCCGCCAGTAAAAAAGCCAATGAATTGATGGCTCATACCTATAGTCATCTCTATCACCTTCCGACAACTGGCTTGCGCTTTTTTACAGTTTATGGTCCTTGGGGAAGGCCGGATATGTCCCTGTTTATGTTTACCCGTAATATTATCGAAGGGAAACCGATAGATGTGTTTAATTACGGCAATCATCGCCGTGATTTTACCTATATAGACGATATTGTCGAGGGTGTCATCAGGGTTATTGATAAGCCGGCACAAGTTAATCCAGGTTGGACAGGTGAAAATCCTGATCCGGGCACAAGCAAAGCCCCTTATCGGCTATATAACATAGGTAACAATAATCCTGTTCATCTGCTAAAGTTCATAGAAACACTAGAAAAATGTTTAGGTAAAGAGGCTATCAAGAATATGCTCCCCCTGCAGTCGGGAGACGTTCCTGATACCTATGCCGATGTTTCTGATTTGGTAAATGACCTAGGATATAAGCCATCAACGTTATTGGAAGACGGAATTAATAATTTTGTTAAATGGTATAAAGATTTTTACAGGGTTTGATTGATCTTGCCCTAATTAACGGACATTTTGCTAAGAGCCCATTTTAACTTCAAAATTTTTTGCACGAGTCAAGAATTTCTCGTCATTAAAGACGACGTTTGATTTTTCAGACAAGGCTTTATTGGCTTGCTTCTGCTTAACGGAAAGTCGCTTTCATTGGTCTTGATCATCGCGTCCTTCACTTCGGCAGCTTTGCGAAGCACACTACCGTTTTTTAGGAATACGTACGCCCAAAAACATGCTTCTCAAACTGTGCTGACTATTTTTTGCGGGCTGATTGGCTGCTTTATAAAAATCCCAGTCATTGATAGGTACAATTTATCAATGAGTTAGCCTCATTGCCTGTTGAGCTTCTAATGCCGAGCTTGTCTGAACACAAATTGCTATCAATGTTTATTTGTGTGCAATGCCGGTTTTCTTATTAAGAAATTAGATATTAAGCGGCTTCTGCGAGTTGAGGAATCGTTGTTTTTATGGTGTAATGCCGATGTTTAACGTCTTAATGTGCCTCTTATTTTGTTCGGATTTGAAATAAGAGGGTGGTTTCGCCGCAACTTGTTTGGAGAGCAGGCTATCAACTATGCAATTTACTATTAAAAAAGGTTTGGATCTACCTATAACTGGGAAGCCTAAACAAGTTATTGAGGATGGCAATAAGGTTAATTCCGTTGCGATTCTTGGGATGGATTATGTAGGCATGAAGCCTACAATGACGGTCAGTGAAGGCGATGCGGTCAAACTTGGCCAGATACTCTTTACAGATAAGAAGAATCCTGGTGTCAATTTTACTTCGCCCGGCGCGGGTATTGTTCTATCCATTAATCGCGGCGCAAAACGAGTTTTGCAGTCTGTGGTTATTGAGCTGAAAGGCTCCGAACAGGAGATATTTGCAAAATACGATGTTTCTGAATTAAATAATTTAACAGCAGAACAAGTTAAAGAAAATTTATTGGTCTCTGGATTGTGGACGTCCATTCGTACCCGTCCTTATGGCAAAATTCCTGCTGTAAACAGCAAACCAAGTTCCATTTTTGTTACCGCAATTGATACCAGTCCATTAGCGGCCGATCCAGCGGTTATCATTAAAAAGCGTGCTAATGATTTTGCAAATGGTTTGGCGGTTATTTCCAGACTTACTGAGGGTAAGACCTACGTTTGTAAAGCTACTGGCGCTGATATTGCGATAGGCGATGTAAATTCAGTTGAAGTTGCTGAGTTTTCTGGACCTCATCCAGCCGGCTTACCCAGTACGCACATTCATTTCATTGATCCTGTAAATGCAGAGAAGTTTGTTTGGCACCTGAATTATCAGGCAGTTATGGCAATTGGCGCATTGTTTACGACAGGCGAAATAAATGTCGAAAGAGTCGTTTCATTAGCGGGTCCAACAGTCAAAAAACCAAGATTAATTCGTACTCGGGTAGGCGCTAACATCAATGATTTGGTTGACGGTGAACTGGAGAATGTTGAAAATCGGGTGATTTCAGGTTCAGTGTTGTATGGACATCTTGCTGCGGATTGGGCTGCTTATTTGGGTTGCTATAGCAACCAGATTTCAGCGTTGCAAGAAGGCCGCCATCGTGAATTATTTGGCTGGCTTGTTCCTGGCGATGATAAATATTCAGCCATGAATGTTTATACCTCTAGCATTTATCGCAATACCTATCGTAAATTTCGGTTCACAACTGATAAAAATGGCAGTAACAGAGCAATTGTTCCTGTTGGCGTTTATGAAACCGTGATGCCTATGGACATTTTGCCAACGCCGCTACTGAAAGCATTAATTGTTGGTGACACAGATCAGGCTCAATTATTAGGTTGTTTGGAGCTTGATGAGGAAGATGTCTCCTTATTTACATTTGTGGATCCAGGTAAACATGACTTCGGTCCTGTTCTGAGAGCGAATTTAACTAAAATTGAGAAGGAAGGATAATGTCGGCTAGAGAAATTTTAGATAGCATAGAGCCGCATTTTACAAAAGGCGGACGATTTGAGAAGTATTACGGTCTCTATGAGATGGTGGATACTTTCATCTATACACCCTCTGATGTAACGCGCGGAACAACGCATGTTCGTGATGGCAACGACCTGAAACGGACGATGACCTTTGTTGTAATCGCAACATTTTTCTGTATTTTGATGGCCATGTATAACACGGGCTATCAAGCTAATTTAGCCATGGAAGCAATGGGGCTGGAAAAGGCAGAAAACTGGCGCAGTATCCCCATGATGATATTCGGATATAGTCCTTATAATCCGTTTTCCAACATGGTCCATGGTGCTTTGTACTTCCTGCCAATTTACATCGTAACACTGGCTGTTGGCGGTATTTGGGAAGTGCTGTTTGCAACTGTGCGTGGTCATGAAGTTAACGAAGGCTTTTTGGTTTCTTCAATGTTATATACATTGATTATGCCTCCTGATATGCCTTTATGGCAGGTTGCTCTGGGTATTTCATTCGGTATTGTTATCGGTAAAGAAGTATTCGGCGGTACAGGTAAAAATTTCCTGAATCCTGCATTGACTGGACGTGCGTTTTTATATTTCGCCTATCCAGCCTCTATTTCCGGTGATTCTGTCTGGGTAGCGGTTGATGGCTTTACTGCTGCAACGCCATTAGGTCTGGCGGCAAACGGCGGCCTTGATGCTGTTTATGCGGCTAATTATAGCTGGATGCAAACCTTCTTTGGCTTTGAACCAGGCTGTCTGGGTGAAACCTCAACCTTGGCCATTTTAATTGGTGCGGCATTCCTGCTTTATACGCGAGTTGCCTCATATCGAATTATGGGCGGCGTGTTTATCGGGATGGTGGCAACATCACTATTGTTTAATATTATTGGCAGTGACACCAATCCCATGTTTGCATTCCCTTGGTACTGGCATCTGACTGTTGGTGGCTTTGCCTTTGGTATGGTTTATATGGCCACTGATCCTGTGAGTGCGGCGATGACTGACACAGGTCGCTGGGTATTTGGCGCTTTGGTTGGATGTATGACCGTGTTAATCAGAGTTGTTAATCCGGCATTTCCAGAAGGTATTATGTTGGCAATTCTATTTTCCAACATGTTTGCGCCTATCATTGATTACACTGTAGTTCAGGCAAATATTAGAAGAAGGATGAAACGTCATGCCTAACGAAAAAAAGAAATGCGAGCATTACGAAAAATTCAAAATATACAGGGATAAAATCCTTGCTTTAGGCAATGATAGTTTAGAAAAAACTATTGCTATAGCGCTTTCTCTTTGTTTGGTTTGTGCGATCTTTGTTTCTTTTGCAGCAGTTGCCTTAAAGCCTCTGCAGATTCATAACAAAGAACTGGACATGAAGAAGAATATCCTTGATGTTGCCGGCCTTCTTGAAGAAGGTAAAGATATTGATACTGAGTTTGCAGAAAAAATCGAAGCAAAACTCGTCAATTTGGAAACAGGCGATTACGTTGAAGGCATGGATGTGGCTCAATACGATCAACGTAAAGCCGCAAAAGATCCAGCTCAAAGCATTGCTATTCCCAAGGATAAAGACATTGCTCATATCCGGGTAAAAGCTAAAGTAGCCAAAGTCTTTCTGGTAAAAGAAGGCGGCGTTATTAAGTCGATTATTCTTCCTGTGCATGGCTATGGGTTGTGGTCTACCTTGTATGGCTTTCTTTCATTAGAGGCTGATGGGCAAACCGTGCAAAGCATCAACTTTTATGATCAAGCTGAAACTCCGGGACTGGGCGGTGAGGTTGTCAACCCTAACTGGCGTGCACTTTGGAAAGGTAAAAAGGTCTATGCTGAAACCGAGCAACCTTCCTTAGAAAAAGGTTTGATCGCTGAAGCCGAGATCGGTGAGCCTGCCATAAGTCTGATTAAAGGTGTGGTAGATAATAGCAAGCCAGGTTCTCAATATCAGGTAGATGGTCTTGCCGGCGCGACATTAACCAGTACTGGCGTTACTAATTTAGTTAGATATTGGATGAGCAAAGAAGGTTTTGCACCATATATAGCTAAAGTAAGAGCGGGAGGTAAATCATGAGTGAAATTTTAAACGATGAAACAAAAAAAGTACTGGTCGAACCGTTGGTTGATAACAATCCTATTACTTTACAAGTTCTAGGTATTTGTTCGGCGTTAGCGGTTACCTCGCAAATGTCAACCTCGCTGATTATGGCGCTTGCTTTGACTTTGGTAACTGCATTTTCCAGTGCGGCAATTAGTGCAATCAGAAACCATATTCCAAGCAGTATCCGGATTATTGTGCAAATGATCATTATCGCTTCATTGGTTATCGTGGTTGACCAGGTATTGAAGGCCTTCGCTTATGAAGTCAGCAAGCAACTATCGGTATTCGTTGGTTTGATTATCACCAACTGTATCGTTATGGGACGTGCTGAAGGTTATGCGATGAAAAATCCACCATTAGAAAGCTTTATGGATGGTATCGGTAACGGCTTGGGTTATAGCTTGATTTTAATTGTCGTGGCATTTTTTAGGGAACTGTTCGGTTCCGGAAAATTACTCGGTATTGAAATTATCAAGTTGTCAAAGGATGGCGGCTGGTATGATCCTAATGGGTTGATGTTGTTACCGCCGAGCGCGTTCTTTATTATCGGTTTGATCATCTGGGGCGTCCGTCAATGGAAGCCGAAACAGGTTGAAAAGGCAGATTTCAAAATTATGTCGATTGCGCATGGTGAAGGAGGGCATCACTAATGGAAGCTTACGTTAGTTTATTTGTAAAAGCGGTTTTTATTGAAAATCTGGCGCTTTCTTTCTTTTTGGGAATGTGTACGTTCCTGGCGGTTTCAAAGAAAATTCCAACCGCTATGGGTTTAGGTATAGCTGTAATGGTTGTTCAGGCTATTACTGTTCCAGCCAATAACTTCGTTTATCATACGTTGTTAAAAGAAGATGCATTATCTTGGATGGGTATTACCGGCGTTGATTTAAGCTTTTTAGCTTTATTAAGTTGTATCGGTATGATTGCTGCTTTGGTTCAAATCCTGGAAATGATTCTGGATAAGTTTTTTCCTGCCTTGTATTTTGCTTTGGGCGTGTTTCTCCCATTGATCACTGTAAACTGCGCGATTCTTGGCGGTAGTTTATTTATGATTGAGCGCGACTATAACTTTGGTGAAAGTGTCACCTATGGTATTGGTAGCGGATTAGGTTGGGCGTTGGCCATTACAGTTATGGCTGGTGTGCGCGAAAAACTCAAATACAGTGATATACCAGCTGGTTTACAAGGTCTGGGCATTACATTTATTACTGCGGGTCTGATGTCTCTTGGCTTCATGGCTTTCTCTGGAATTCAACTTTAAGAAGGTATCGTAATGCTGGAAATTGCATTAGGGATTATTATTTTCACAGCTTTTGTGATTGCGCTGGTCTTTGTTATTATCGGCGCCAAAAGCAAATTGGTTGCTGCTGGGGATGTTGAAATTCTGATCAATGATGAGAAGAAAGTTCATGTGCCTGCAGGGTCAAAATTATTAACCGCATTGGCTGATAACGGCTTGTTCGTGTCATCCGCATGCGGCGGCGGCGGGACTTGCGGTCAGTGTAAAGTTAAAGTGCTTTCAGGCGGCGGCGAGATTTTGCCAACTGAATTGTCACACATTTCTAAACGCGAAGCAGCGGAAGGCGAACGTCTTTCCTGCCAGGTTACGGTAAAACATGACATGAACATTGAAGTCGAAGACGATGTTTTCGGCGTCAAGAAATGGGAATGTACTGTTAAATCAAATCATAACGTTGCCACCTTTATTAAAGAGCTCGTTCTGGAACTGCCTAGAGGCGAAGAAATCAAGTATCGCGCTGGTGGTTATATTCAGATTGAATGTCCTCCGCACATTGCGAAATATGCTGATTTTGATATTGAAAATAAATTTCGTGAGGATTGGGATAAATACGATTTATGGCGTTACGTTTCAGACGTAAAAGAGCCTACTTTACGTGCTTATTCGATGGCAAGTTATCCAGAAGAAAAAGAAATCATGCTGAACGTACGTATCGCGACACCGCCTCCAGGTGCTCCAGATAGCGTGCCGCCCGGCATCATGTCTTCTTATATTTTTAACCTGAAACCAGGTGATAAATGTATTGTTTCAGGACCTTACGGCGAGTTCTACGCTAAAGACACAGAAAATGAAATGGTCTTTATCGGTGGTGGTGCAGGTATGGCGCCAATGCGTTCGCATATCTTTGATCAATTACGCAGACTGAAGTCCAAACGTAAAATGACCTTCTGGTATGGTGCACGCAGTAAGCGCGAAATGTTCTATGTAGAAGATTTCAACATGCTGGCCAAAGAAAATGATAATTTTGAATGGCATGTCGCACTGTCTGATCCATTACCAGAAGATAACTGGGAAGGTTATACTGGGTTTATTCATAATGTTCTGTTTGAAGAATACATTAAAAATCATCCGGCTCCAGAAGATTGCGAGTTCTACATGTGTGGACCTCCAATCATGAACTCTTCCGTGATCAATATGCTGTTGGAGAACGGAGTTGAGCCAGAGAATATCTTCCTGGATGACTTTGGCGGTTAATTAATTAGGCTTCCACCTCCCCGAAAACTTTTTTGGAGGAGATGAAAGTTCAGGTTAATGAATGGACGAGGAGTATGGCTTGACCTGCTCCTCGTTTTTTTATTGTCGGCCTTTATTATTAATGAGCAAAACAGTTATGGTGCTTGCCCGATAAAAGTTATTAATTTGCAGTGCAGTACCATAAACCAGTATTATTAAAATCGATGCAGGGCTTGACGAAAACAGTACGTAAGCCTTTATGAACTTCACGAGGTGATATCATGATTTATTTTTTAGTGACTTTTGTTTTTATCGCTTTTGTTGTTGCGATTATGGCGATAGGCGTTATTTTTGGCAGACGCGCTATCAAAGGATCATGTGGCGGTGTAAACAATGGAAATTGTGTTTGTGTAGAAAAGTGTGATAAAAGAAAGAAAATGGAAGCTGAAGGAAACGTTTAAACTAAGCGTAAGCAATCAAGGATGACTTGTAAGTCAGCAGTCCATTTATAATAAACAACAACGAGGAGTTCATTATGCTGGCGAAAATTACTGTTGCAGAATATATGTCGAAAAGATTGGTAACACTTACTAAAGATACTGATGTAATTGATGCAGTGAAGAAATTGCTGGATCATAAAATAACCAGTGCTCCCGTTGTTGATCAGCGCGGACACTTGTTAGGAATGTTTTCTGAAAAAGATGTTATGCGAGTTGTTCTGGAGAGTGCCTACAATCAGAGCATGAGCGGAAAGGTTGGCGAATTTATGACTTCAAAAACCATTAGCGTCAATGCTGATTCCAGTATCGTAGATTTGGCTGAAAAATTTCAGCAGTCACCTATCAGAAGTTTTCCAGTGTTTCAGGGTACTGACTTGGTAGGAATTGTCAGTCGCACTGATGTATTAAGGGCTTTGGCTTCAATTCATTACGATTAAAACAGTGGGTAATACACAAACCTTTTATTGGCATGACTACGAAACATTCGGTACAGACCCACGAAAAGACAAGCCAGTTCAGTTTGCCGGCATTCGTACCGATTTTGACTTTAATGTTGTAGACGTTCCTCTGGTTGTTTATTGCAAGCCTGCGGCAGATTGTCTTCCTCATCCTGATGCCTGTTTAATTACAGGCATAACCCCGCAGCTTGCTGAACAGAAAGGGGTTTGTGAAGCAGAGTTTATTCGCCAGATACATGAGCAGCTATCGCAGCCAAACACCTGTACTCTCGGCTATAACAGTCTTCGTTTTGATGATGAAGTTACCCGCAATTCTCTTTATCGTAATTTCTATGATCCCTACGCACGGGAATGGCAGAATGGTAATTCCCGCTGGGATATCATCGATGTAATTAGGGCGGCGAGAGCATTACGTCCTGAAGGCATAATCTGGCCGGTCAATGAAGAGGGCAAACCCAGTTTCAGATTGGATCAATTAACCAAAGCCAATAACATAGCCCATGAAGCTGCGCATGACGCGCTTTCAGATGTTAACGCCACCATAGCAATAACTAGGTTGGTTAAACAAGCCCAACCCAAACTCTTCCAGTTCCTATTGCAACATCGGGTTAAGGCCGAGGCGCTTAACTTACTTCAATTTGGCAGTTTTAAACCTGTGGTGCATATTTCTGGAAAATATCTTTCCGTTAAAAATTGCCTTGCCATAGTGCTTCCTGTTTGCAAGCACCCCACCAATAGTAACGGCATTATTGTTTATGATCTCTCTGTTGATCCTGAGCCAATGCTATCTTTATCTCAGGAAGAAATTCAGCAAAGAATTTTTACCGCAACAGATGACTTGCCGGAGGGCATAGCGAGAATACCGCTAAAAACAGTGCATATTAACAAATGTCCGGTTTTAGCGCCTATTTCTGTGATCAGACCGAATGACGAGCTACGGTTGGAAATAGATTTAGCGCTATGCTATGCGAATATCGAAAAGATTAAAAAAGCGACTGGATTAGCTGAAAAATTGACCCAAGTTTTTAGTGGCCAAACATATGACATGCAAGACGCTGACCCCGATCTTGCTATTTATAGCGGCGGTTTTTTTACTGAAACGGATAAACAAAAGATGACCAGGATCAGGGTCATGCCAGCAGAACAATTAGCTAAAGCTGCATTCGATTTTGCTGATGCCCGATTACCGGAAATGCTGTTCAGATATAGGGCTCGTAATTTTCCAGAAACGCTGAGTTCAGATGAGGCACTTCGATGGAATGAGTTTTGTGTTAACCGCTTAACCGGTCGTCGCCCGGGTGCGGGAATTTTACTCGATGCCTATTTCAGTCGATTGCAGGAGTTGCGCAGTGACAAAAATGTTAACCTGGATATCATTGACGCTCTAAATGCCTATGCGGTTGAGAAAATGGAACGGCTTGGCATTACCAAATAATATTCACCTTATGGACAAAAGCAACATCCAAGATGAATCATCCGTGTATTAGATGCGTTTAAAATGCGCTAAGCTGATGCTTGCGTCACTTAGTTGTCATATAATGTGTAGCTCAGTTTTTATGTTCCCATTAAGGAAATTAATATGAAGAAAATCACTTTGTTTGTTTCGGTTTTGTTGTTCCTTTTTACGGCAGTAGCTAATGCACATGGCCCTGTACGTCAAAAAGCCGAAGAAGAAATCACTATCAATGCACCTGCTGAAAAAGTCTGGTCTATCATTAAAAATTATGGTGATTTGTCTTGGCTGCCAACGGTAAAAAGCGTAACAGTAGATAAAGGCAATGAGAAGGGTTCAATCCGCGTTTTGACATTAAAGGATGGCGGTACAATTACAGAAGAATTGAAAAAGTATGATGATAAGGCTATGTCATATGCTTACAAAATCACCGATATGAGCACCGCAAAAACCATCACTCATGCAGGTGTTGAAGAAAAGGTACCTGTATTGCCTGTAGATAACTATGCAGCAAGTATAGATTTAACAGCTAACGGTGACAAAACTGTCGTGTCCTGGAAAGCAGGTTATTACCGTGCTTACATGAACAACAATCCACCTGAAGAAATGAATGAAGAAGCTGCTAATTCAGCAGTGACAGCTCTTTTGAAGTCAGGATTGCAAAATCTGAAAGCGCTGGCTGAAAAGTAAGGTCTGTTAGTGTTTCAAGTGAACTACCGCCGCACCAGCTCCCGGCTGGTTTGCGGCATACACACCATCCTTGGCGATAAGGCTGTAGCGATTTGCATCGCTACAGTTTTTTTATCTACACCGCTTTACGCTGCGCCTTTTGCTTACATCAGCAACCAACTGGGAGACAGTGTTTCTGTTATCGATACAGAAAAAGGGAAGGTGGTCGATACTATTGCTGTTCAGGGTAAGCCTGCCGGCGTCGCCGCTTCACCGGATGGCAGCAGGATTTACATTAGTACGCCGGAAGCTAAAGGGTTTGCTGTTTTAGATACAAAAAAAGGAAAAGTCATTGCCAAGGTTGCAGTCAATGACGGTACATTAGGCATTGCCGTTGGTCCTAACGGTAAGCGGATATATGTCGCGGACTGGTACAAAAATTCTGTCTCGGTCATCGATGCGGACAGTCTGAAAATAATTAAAACGATTGGTGTTGGTGAATCGCCGTCAGGCCTGGTAGTCAGCCCTGATAATCGCTGGTTATATGTCGCCAACAGGATCAGTAATTCAGTTTCTCAGATTGATCTAAATAAACTGACGATCAAAAAAACGACTCAGGTTGGCACGCATCCATTTGGGCTCACCATTGATTCAAGGGGCGAGAGAATTTATGTCGCTAATGTACAAAGCGATGATGTAACCGTTTTGGAGACTACGCATATGCAGCCTATCGCTACGGTGAAGGTTAATATGCTGCCTTATGCAGCAGCGCTGGCACTCAATGACAGCCGCCTGTTTGTCACCAATCAGGATGACGGTTCTGTTTCTGTCATTGATACGGAAACACTAAAAGAAATCGGTTTGATTACGGTGGGTGAAAAGCCCGAGGGTATTAGCACTCATTCAGATGATCGACATGTGTATGTGGCTAACTGGTTTGATGGCAATGTTTCGGTGATCGATGCCAGAACCTTGAAAGTGATTGATACTATTAAAACTGGCGAAGGCAGTCGTGCATTTGGACAATTTATTGGTAAATAATATACAGATTAGCCAGGTAGGGTAGGCATAAAACTGCTCATTTTATAATTAAACAATTCCGATTTACTTTCGCATTGTTGATACAAAACGCATCAAAAGCTTTCCTCAATCAGACTACCCCTTAAATGCCTGCACCGAATCAACTTATTGCTCCGCTTCCTTATTTTGCTGATAGTGCAGAACTATTTTCCGCCATTTCCGGCAAAACCTGGGCGGTTTTTCTGGATAGCGGTTATCCCCACAGCAAGCAAGGCCGATATGACATTATAGCTGCTGAACCTGTGTGTACTTTGGTCACGCATGGCGATACTACGGAGATTACCCGTAACGGCGTTGCTATAAAATCCGCTGAAAACCCGTTTGATCTGGTTAAGCAACAGCTCCTGCCCGAATATGTTGGTTTGGATGAGTTGCCTTTCAATGGTGGTGCCATCGGTTATTTCTCGTATGATTTAGCCCGCCGTCTGGAGACGCTGCCTGCCATTGCCGAGGATGCTGAACATATTGCCGAAATGGCCGTAGGGATCTATGAGTGGGCCGTTATCGTCGATCATCATCAGCAAAAAAGCTATCTGGTAGGGCAGAATTGCGATGCTCGAAAATGGCAAGGTTTGAAAGAGCAGTTCAGCCAATTACCAGTGAAGCCAGAACATGATGCTTTTAAGGTCATTAGTGATGTTAAATCCAACATGGACAAGGATTTCTATGTTCAAGCCTTCAATCGGATTAAACATTATCTGAAAGAAGGTGATTGTTATCAGGTGAATCTGGCCCAGCGTTTTGTTGCTTCCTGTGAAGGTGATCCGTGGATGGCCTACCAGACACTGCGGAGATTAAATGCCGCCCCCTTTAGTTGCTACCTGAATTTACCCGAGGTGCAAATCCTAAGCTCATCTCCTGAACGTTTCTTGAAGTTGACTGATGGTGTTGTTGAAACCAAACCCATTAAAGGTACACGACCTAGAAAACAGGATTATTCGGAAGATCAGCAGCAGATTAAAAACCTTGAAAGCAGCAAAAAAGACCGGGCAGAAAACCTGATGATTGTGGATTTGCTGCGCAATGATATCAGTAAAACCTGCAAGAAGGGTTCGGTAAAAGTGCCGGTGATATTTGATGTGGAAAGTTATGCAACTGTGCATCATTTAGTGAGTACCATAACCGGTATACTGGCAGATAATCAGCATGCACTGGATTTGCTAAAAAGCTGTTTCCCGGGTGGTTCGATTACCGGCGCTCCCAAGATTCGAGCCATGGAAATTATAGAAGAACTGGAACCCAACAGGCGGGGTGTTTATTGCGGCGCTATTGGTTATATCGGTTTTAATGGCAATATGGATACCAATATTGCCATCAGAACGCTGGTTCATTCAGAACACGCCATTCGTTTTTGGGCAGGGGGCGGTATCGTCAATGATTCGGTTGCTGAAGATGAATATCAGGAGTGTTTTGATAAGGCAGCGGCAATGCTTAATTTGCTGAAACAACTGACGATAAAATGATTGTTGTAAAGCTTGGCGGTAGTCTGGCTCGATCAGAGGCATTGATTAAATGCTTGAACACCATTGAGCAAAAATATCAGGGCAGGGCAGTGGTCATTGTTCCCGGAGGTGGCGCATTTGCAGATCAGGTCAGGATTGCTCAAAATCACTGGCAGTTCGATGACAAAACTGCTCATGCCATGGCGTTGTTAGCTATGCAGCAGATGGCCTTATTGTTAAAAGGGCTTAAACCTGATTTTTCTATGGCCGGGTTGACTAGTGATATTCAGGAACGGTTAAAGCTGCAAAAGGTTGTCATCTGGTCGCCGGATATTATTGAGCTTGATAGCGCTGGTATTCAGGCCACTTGGGATATAACATCGGACAGTCTTGCAGCATGGTTGGCTAAGACGCTTTCGGCTAAGGAGCTTGTATTGGTGAAGTCTGCTAATATTAATGGTGGCCTTAGTGTGCGTGAACTCGCTGATCAAAACATTGTTGATCAATCATTTTGCAATTTTCTAGCGAATAGCTCTTTTAAGATAACAATAATTAATGAACAAAGGTTCTAATGGCCGGCCATAACAAATCCTCACAGAACGATCTAGCAAAAAAATTCTTAGATTTAATTAGTGGTTTTTTCTCAAAAAAAATCAGATCTGTTTATTATAGTGCCAGGGAATCTATAGGCGAACATAAGCGGGATATAGTTGTCTCTCAGGTTGAACATGCCTGTATGGGGCTACAGGAAACCCGGGATGAGTTTGAGGATGCATTGGAGCGATTTAAGACTTTGGTCTGCGTCAATGAAACCTCATTAGATCATAAATATAATCTGCTTAATAGACAGTATCAGTTTTGCTGTTCTAAATCCGATACGGTAAGCGCCAGAATTAAGGCGATAGAAGAGGTGAGTGAGGCGTTATTTTTAGAATGGGAGCAGGAACTTTGCGAATATACTAATCGTACTTTTCGCGCTCACAGTAAACAGCAGCTAAAAATAGCCCGACAGAA
>JAQTLI010000019.1 GCA_028714995.1 Methylobacter sp.
ATTTACGCCAATCCGGGCATCTCGGTTAAATTATCGGCCCTATGTCCCCGTTATGAGCCTTTGCAGCGTGCGCGGGCGGTCAAGGAATTGACGGATAAACTGCTGACGCTGGCAAAACTGGCTCGCGCGGCCAATATTTCCATCACTGTCGATGCGGAAGAATCCGAACGTCTGGAAATGTCCCTGGATATTTTTGCCGCCGTTTTTACTCACCCCGATTTAAACAACTGGTCGGGATTGGGTTTGGCGGTGCAGGCCTACCAAAAAAGAGCCCTGCCGGTCATTCACTGGCTCGCGGCGTTAGCCGAGAAACAGCAAGGCAAAATCCCCTTGCGTCTGGTCAAAGGCGCCTACTGGGACAGTGAAATTAAACACGCACAGGAAAATGGCCTGAGCGATTATCCGGTGTTTACGCATAAATCAACAACCGATGTATCCTATCTGGCTTGCGCCAGCGTTATCCTGTCCCGGCCTGATGCCTTATATCCGCAGTTCGCAAGCCATAACGCCCATACCGTAGCCGCCATATACCAATCCGCCAAACAGCATCCCGGTTATGAATTCCAGCGCTTACACGGCATGGGTGAGCCGCTTTATCGTGAAATCATTGAAAACCAGCATTGGCAAATCCCCTGCAGGATTTATGCGCCGGTCGGACATTTCCATGAATTATTGCCTTATCTGGTCAGGCGCTTGCTGGAAAATGGTGCGAATACTTCCTTTATCAATCAAATCGATAATCCTGATATCAGCGTTGAGAAACTGACCAGTGATCCGGTAGCGGTGGTAAAAACTTCGACGAAAAAATCTCACATCGTGCTGCCCTGCGATTTATATGGAAAGCAGCGCCTTAACTCGCAAGGAATAAATTTAGCCGATCCTGAGTTGCTGGCACGACTACAAAAAGACCTGGATGAGCTGGCGGACAAACACTGGCAGGCAGCACCATTGATCAATGGCCGTTGCTGTTCCGGTGAACAGCATCCGGTCATGAACCCATGCGATAACCGATTAACAGTCGGCAGTGTGATATACGCAGACACGGATGCTATCGAACAGGCATTAAATGGCGCCGCACAGGCTTTTACCGACTGGCGGCATAGCCCTGCAACTACCCGCGCAGATCATTTACAGAAGGCCGCAGATCTTCTTGAGCAACATCGCCTGGAATTAGTGTCGCTGTGTATTCGGGAAGGCGGGCGCACCATAAAGGATGCTTTGGCGGAAGTCAGGGAAGCCGTGGATTATTGCCGATATTATGCGCAGTCGGCGCTGGAATTATTCAATCTGCCGATAAAGTTACCTGGCCCTACCGGTGAAGAAAACCTGCTTTATCACTATGGCCGGGGAGTCTATGTCTGTATTAGTCCGTGGAATTTCCCCATTGCAATTTTTATCGGCCAAATAACGGCGGCCCTTGCCGCCGGCAATACCGTTATCGCAAAACCCGCCAGCCAAACCGCGTTAACCGCCATGCGCTGCATACAGTTATTGCACCAGGCGGGCTTACCTGAATCGGTATTGCAGTTTTTACCGGCAAGCGGCAACATGATCGGACAACATATATTGCCAGATTCTAGAATTGCCGGCATTGCCTTCACCGGCTCCACGGCAACCGCGCAATTCATTAACCGGCAATTGGCGCAACACCATCAGGCTATCGTACCGTTACTGGCCGAAACCGGCGGTCAGAATGTAATGATTGCAGATAGCTCTGCTTTGCTGGAACAACTGGTTCAGGATGCTGTCCAATCGGCTTTTAACAGCGCCGGTCAGCGTTGTTCCGCCCTGCGGGTACTATTTGTGCAACAGGAAATTGCCGATAAAACCATAGACATGCTGATTGGTGCCATGCAGGAATTATCCTTGGGTAATCCCGGCGTTTATAAAAACGATATTGGGCCGGTTATCGGGGCTACAGCGCTTGCATCATTAACCACTCATCTCGAAACAATGCAGCAACAGGCGCAACTGCTCTATCAACTACAATTGGATGATGGCTTGCGCCATGGCAGTTTCTTTCCACCCTGTCTGATTGAACTTGGTTCCTTATCACAACTCACTCAGGAAGTATTCGGCCCGGTATTACATCTGGTCCGTTATCAAGCATCTGAACTCAATCAGGTTATTGATGCAGTCAATGCTACGGGCTACGGCTTAACGCTGGGCATACACAGCCGTATTGACGCAACGATAAACACAATCCGGCTGGGTGTTAAAGTCGGCAATATTTATGTCAACCGGAATATGATTGGCGCCGTGGTCGGCGTGCAACCTTTTGGCGGAATGGGTCTTTCCGGTACCGGCCCCAAGGCCGGCGGCCCCGATTACCTGCGCCGCTTTGCTATTGAGCAAACTGTCACCACAAATACTGCCGCCATCGGCGGCAACGCTACCTTACTCGCTGATAATTTTCGCTAACCGATTTAATTGGATGCTTTCAATAACATGGGATGGTCGTATTGGCCGGAAATTAAACTAATTTTTAATACATTTCCCCCTTAATGAATTTATGGGTGTTGCAAAATAAACTACATAATGGTATGAGTATATTTGTCGATACATAATAGTTTCCGTCTTTTTTAAAACGGGAGGTTTTGGAAGCCTGGATCGACAATCAAATATAAACATTAATTTAGGAGAGAGTTATGAAAAAATTAGCATCCGTATTTGCAAGTTTATTACTTCTTTTAAGTACTTCTGTTTTCGCTGTAGATCATGTTGCGGCGGCGCTGGAACACGCCAATCAGGCAGTAATCCATGGTAAAGCCGGTCATGCACCAACTTTGGTTGAACACGCAAAGGCGGCATTGGAACATTCACTGGCCGCCGCCATAGAATCTAAGGGTGTACCCAAAACCCATCTGGATGCAGCTTCTGCGTCGCTGCAAGAAGCCATTGATCACGGTACTTTGGGTCATGCGGACTTGGCCACTAAATCTGCAGAAGAGGCTGTTGAACACCTTAAAAAAGCCGGCGGAAAATAACATCAATTCATCTTCGGAGGAGAGAGGGGCAGAATTATCCGCCCCTTTTTTTGAAGCAAAAAATCATCTTAAACGAGATGAAATCCATCCATATCGATAAGCACTTAGTAACAAAGATTTCATGGTGATTATGCAAAGCTGATGATATGTCTATAAAAAAAAACCTATTACGGCTTTATCCCGATCCCTGCGAAAGAGCCTCCATTAAAGGTCTATATCTTGCCCATCAATTACATAAATTGGGTACGACCGTATCACCCTTTGTTTATGCCAACTTCCTGTCGAGTCTGGACGGGCGCATTGCCTTGGAAGATACTGTTCAAGGCACATACATTCCCAAGCATATAACCACAGCCTCTGACTTTGCCCTGTTCATGGAACTGCATGCACAAGCAGACTGCCTCATTACTCATGGCGGCTATATGCGAGCGCTGGGTGAAGGACGTCTGGGCAACATATTGCAGGTCAGGAACAAGGATCTTGTTGAATGGCGCCGGAACCATGGTTTAAAGCCTCAGCCCGACGTCATCATCGCCAGCGCCAGCCTGAATTTTCCGCTCCACAACAGTCTCCACGAACATGCGCAAACCGTTCATATCGCCACAGGAAAAGATGCCGCCCCTGAGCACATCCGTTACTGGCAAGACTTGGGATACTCCATCCTTTTTACCGGTGAAGATCAAATGGTTCATGGCGCGCCATTGATTCATACGCTAAGCGGACTGGGTTACAAAACTATTTATCTTATTGCCGGACCGCAAATGCTGGACACTGTAATTCGGGAAAAGCAGCTATCAAGGTTATACCTGACCATTACCCACCAGTTAATAGGTGGCAAAGACTTCCGTACTTTGCTGACCGGGGCTATGCTTAGGCCAGAAGGTAATCTGATACTTGAATCACTTTACTACGAACAGAACTCGCCACCCGGGTCCGGCCAGTTTTTCATGCAATTCAGCCTGGAGCCCTCCAATAGGATGAAACCCGGGGCGAAGTAAACAATGAATCTGCGCAAGTTGCCGCGATAACAATAAAACATAGTTTTATGCGATCATATACCCATCGTAGCTAGCCGTTATTTCGAGTAGTTACAAAATCACAACAAAATAATCACCAGAAAACAACATGCCGTATGTAAACATTCAAATCACGAAGGGTGCAACGAGAGAACAAAAGGCTGAGTTAGTCAAGGACATAACCGATTCGCTGGTGCGCGTACTCGGCAAGAAGCCGGAGCACACGCATATCGTCATTCGGGAAATAGATGAGGAAAACTGGGGTTTTTCCGGATTATTGACGGACAACTGGAGAAAGCTCAGTGGCTAACTGCCTCCAATCTAATGAAATCCAACTTTAACGTTGGGTGTCTATGCCCATGAGCACCTCGCATGCGCATTGATACAGAGGAACAAATACTCGGCCTTGGCCCGAAGTCGAGAGACATGCTTCACGCTGCCGGCATCTCGTCACTCACGCAACTTCAGGAAATTGGGTCTGTGGCTGCGTATATCATGGTAAAGCGGGCAGGATGCAATCCAAGTCTAAACTTTTTGTGGGGCCTTGAAAGCGCCATATCTGGAGAGCATTGGCTCGATGTAGCAAAGAACCATAGAACAAGTCTCTTGCTTTCACTTAAGGAGCAGGAAAAAAGTGCGTAGATATCTATTTGCTACTTTGGACGCTTCTATGATCGTATTTCGGTTTAACCGATTGCAACATTTTGATGCTTCATGAAAATTATTACCGTTACTGACATCCAGAAACTGATACAAGTTATTGGAATGGAAAGTTTCTTTGACCTGATTATAACGACGCTAGAGGAAGATTTCAGCCGTTGGAACGAGTTTATCTTATCGCCGCGTCACGGAACATATTATCCTCAAGGTGTCATTGAATTGATGCCCTGTGCAGACCAACAGCTATATGCGTTTAAATATGTTAACGGCCATCCCGGTAATCCGCGAAAGGGCAAGCTCAATGTTGTAGCTATAGGACTCTTAAGCGATACCGATAGCGGTTATCCGCTAATGATCAGTGAAATGACCTTGTTAACCGCATTCAGGACAGCCGCAACGGGCGTTCTGGCGGCAAAATATCTCGCCCGTAAGAATGCAAAATCATTAGCCATCATTGGCACCGGAGCGCAGGCGGAATTTCAGGTACTGGCATTTGCCGGTTTTTTTAAACTGGAGGAAGTCCGCTTTTTTGATGCCGATCCGCAGGCTATGACCAAGTTCTCACGAAATCTGTCCGGGCAAAGATTCAGATTAATTCCTTGCAGCAATATCGTCGAAGCCGTGCGTCATGCCGATATTGTGATAACGGCGACCGCCGCCAAAAAACGGCAATCCTTGTTTGAATTTGAGGATATTTCACCGGGTACGTATATACAGGCGATGGGCGGCGACAGTCCGGGGAAAACCGAGCTATCCGCTGAATTCCTGAATCAGGTCAAACTGGTGGTAGAGTTCAAACCGCAAAGTCTGGTAGAAGGAGAGGTTCAGCAATGTACAGCCGATCTTATCTATGCCGAATTATGGGAACTGGTCTGCAAGAATAAGCCTGGAAGGCAGAATGATCATGAGATTACGCTCTTTGATTCAGTCGGTTTTGCTTTGGAGGATTACTCCATACTTCGGGTAGTCTATGAGCTGGCCACAGAACATCAACTGGGCACAGAGTCAGATTTAATACCCGAACTCAGTGATCCCAAAAACCTATTTGGCTTATTGAAGCCTTAGAATATTCCCCTGTTCACCTTCATGAGTTGTTGGTATTCATTGCATAAAAATCCGCTCTATTGGTAATACTACCTATTGATTCGAGGCATTGCGTGCTCTAATCTGTGAACATTCAAAGCACAGAATATTCCGTGAAAACGCAGTTGATTAACCACTGCATTACGTAAAGAACCCCCAATGGAGAATACTTATGAGCAACCTGACCGGTAAAACATGTGAAGCATGCAGAATTGGCGCACCTTTGGTTACCCAAGCGGAAATCGACGAATTCATGCCGCAATTGCAGGACTGGGAGCTTATTGAAATAGACGGCATAAAGCGCTTACAAAAAACCTTCAAGTTCAATAACTTTGCAAATGCCTTGGAGTTTACCAATAAAATCGGCGCACTGTGCGAGCAAGAAAACCATCACCCGGCAATTTTAACGGAATGGGGCAAGGTGACGGTGACCTGGTGGTCTCATAAGATAAAAGGATTGCACGTGAATGATTTTATTATGGCGGCCAAGACCGACGCTTTGCTATAACGTCTCGCCATAGAACGCCTCAATAATATCTTTCATCAGGTGTAAGGTTTTATTTTTAGAGTCTTTTTCCGGATTAAATTCGCTTATTTCCAGACCACATACCTTCGGGTGTCGATTAATCAACGAAAGCGCTTCAATCAGTTCTCCGGCTTTAATGCCGTCCTGAGCGGGTGTTTCCACGCCGGGAGCATCTTCAGGATCTATGAAATCCAAATCAATGCTGATGCCGATAGCCTGGCAGGAAAGGCTGAGCTTATCGATAGCTTTAATTAACACTGGCGCAAGCTCATTAATCCGGTCGGCAAAAACAATTTCTACTGCCGCTCGCTTTAACAGATTGTATTCTTCATTTTCATAACTTCGGACACCTATCAGAATGAGATTTTCAGGTTTGATAAAACCGGAACCGGGATACATGGTCGCCAGCTTTTTGTCCGCTCGTCCAAGCAAAGCAGCCAGCGGCATGCCATGAATATTACCGGATGGGGACGTAGCAAAGGTGTGAGCATCCATGTGTGCATCCAGCCATATCAGGCCTAATTTACTTGGCTGCTCCAATCCATTTAGCACACCGCCCCAAGTTCCCAATGCACAGGAATGGTCGCCGCCGATGACCAGAAAAGGCTGGTTTTGTTCTGTACAGTATTGAGTAAACCGGCTTATCGATTGATTCAGCCCGAATAATTTCTCCTCCTTTGACCCGTGACTTTCAGGATAAACCATATGCCACTGGAGCTGCAGGCGTTTTTGCTCAGGTTTTTGCCGGTCAAATTCATCGTGCAGCATTTCTGCCGCATAACCACATGAACGCATTGGCCCGCCCAGACACGATGCTACGCCTAAAGTTTGCAATATAGCCATAATAGGAAGTGTAAGTTCTTAGGTTTTTGATAATATCAAAAAACCTGCCTGTAGATTGAGTTAGCGAAGAGTAAGCGAAGAGTAAGCGAATACGTTGCATCCATAAATGTTGAACTACGCATTGCTTTGCTCAACGAGCCTAGCATGGACGAAGGGAAGCCAAATTATTACTTCAAGCGGGCATTTTAGCAATGCCAGTCATAAAAAATACACACTTGCTGAAGACTGCGCGCAGTCAAGTGCGGATGTTCAAACATCGGATACGTGGGCGGGGGTGTTAATTGAAATTGGGTTTGATGAGGTTAACGCAGTCCGATAAATTTAACTGGGAAACTGCATTTTATTTTCCTAGTTGAATGCCAGCTTACGACCCAGGCCGTGTAAAAACGCACGCAAACATGTCAGTCATTTCAGCAAACCGCTTTTATAACCATGAAGCGGATTCATGAGAATTTAAGAACCGCCCCAAAAACTGGGTAAATTCCGAAAATCGTTACCGTCTAATTAATTTATGCTGGTAATAGCGGTTTTGCATGAGGATAAAAAAAGCTTTTCAGGCCCTTATTGCCTCAATCATGGCTGGAGTAACCAATATATTTATGACCCGTTTCATATTGCAGGCCAGCACATGCAAGCTCATTTCCGTGCTGACATTTTTTAATTTTTTGGTGAGAAAATGAGTTGCTCCCATCCATGCCTTGAGAGTGCCAAAGGGATGTTACACCGTTTGGCATCGAAGTCGCATACTGTCAGGTGCCTGGTCAAGGCGGGCTTGCATGGCTTCAAGAATATCTTCATGTTCCCAGCGGCTAATACTTCGTTGTTCGCTGGGCGTACACTTTGTTTTGATGTCACATTGCTGGCAATGTGAACTCCAATACCCGTGCAAATTTAATCCGTTTTCTACCCTGGAGAACCGCCAAATCAGACGTTGTCCGGCGAGACACTGGTATTCGTTGGTCTTGGCATCGTAAATGAAGTCCGTTTTATTGAATCTACCGTCTGCTTTTGCACCTGAGGTCATTGGCTTGGGTACAAAAGCAGTGATACCGACTTAAGAATCTCTTGACTACTGAAATAGCCTCGGTCAGCGACAACATTGAGTTCGGTCGTACTGATTGCACTTTTGGCTTGTTCCGCCATGTTGGCTAACTGGTATCTATCATGTCCGACATTGGTTACCTCATGCGCCACAATTAAATGGTGTTTGGTATCAATTGTTGTCTGAACATTGTAACCCACCATTCCACTACCACGAACACTGGTCGCCATAGATCGCGCATCAGGATCAGTGAGGGAGATTTGTTTGTCAGGTGTATCCTTTAATTCGGCTTCGATGCTGTTGAGTCTGTCCATTTGCTCTTTCAACTTATCGATTTTTTCCTATAAGCGCTGAACTTTGGCTTCTGTAAGATCGACAGGCTCTTGGCGGTCAGCGGTTTCAAGAGCAGAAAGATAGCGTTCAATACTGGCTTCAATCTGTTCCCGGCACCGATCAATCTTGTTAGCGGTGTAGTTTTTATCACGATTGTTTACGGCCTTGAATTTACTACCATCAATCGCCACTGTTGCTTCAGCAAATAAATTGAGTTGTCGGCATCATAATAGGACAAATTGGCTGCACACTTTACGGATAGCAGGGCCGTTATTCTTTCGAAAATTGGCAATCGTCTTAAAATCAGGCTTCAGCCGTTCCGTTAACCAGAAAAGCTCCAGGTTAGCTGACTCTCACGTTCTAACCGGCGGCTGGATTGAATGCGGTTCAGGTAACCGTATATGTAAAGCTTGAGAAAAACTGCAGGATGGTAAGCTGGGCGTCCAGTTGCTAATGGGCTGACACTTTTCACCCCCCCCCCAGTTGATTTAAGTCGAGTTGTTCAACAAAAACGTCAACAACACGAACGGGATTATCTTCTGGAACAAAGTCCTCCAAATACTCAGGGAATAATATTCCCTGGTTGCGGTTTATGCCTTAAATGAACCGTTTCATCTGTCCTCCCCGATAACTTGGATAGACATATTTTACTAGAAATAATGTTTTTACACACCCTGGACCCATTCCGGTCACTCATAAATTATTTGAACAAAATAATGTAAAGTTAACCGAGCGCAACACTGTAAGGCTGAAAAATAAAATCGTCATATAGAAGCACTCTGGGTGAGCACAAAATTAGTCGTTTAATTTTACTCCGCCCCCCAATTATTTTTAACCACAATTATGAAAACCAAAATTAACGATAACTCAATTGCAAACGATGCTCGTCATGGAAACGGAGCGTTAGCGAAGTGAAAATGCAAGCTTTCCGAAATCGCGTCGAGTCATTGATGGGATAATGTGAGCCACCCATTGCTGGATGGCATACGAGAGAATCAGGAAGGTTGAGGTGCCGCAGACATTAGCGATCGCCATTTTCACTGCTTGCTTGGGCTGGAATGCCCAAAGCAAGCTTTCAGTGAAAATAGCGACTTCCCGATTTAATTGATTTTCGTTAACTATTTTACGATCACACCAAGTCCACGTATAACTATTTTGTCATAAATGTCGCCGGTATCGATGCGCAGTGACAGTAAAACAGGACCGTTTTTCGATTTAATAGCAGGTTTCACAAGAGTACTGTCCTCGCAAACCGGGCCTGAAGCATTTAAATGGGTGGGGTCATCGAGCTTTACCAAAGCCGAACTAGGAGGATTTTGCACTTGCGCTAAACGGACTTGACTGATGAAACTTAAGCTACTACTGTTCTCATAGCAAACTCTGACGCCGGTGATTTTAGTTTCCTTGGGCAGTTCCAAAGCCATCTGCACGACTTTATTGCCGCCTGCAGGAAATGTATCTCCAAGCGAATTAGATTGAATGACGAGACCGGTCAAGCCGCTGCCTACTCCAGAGTTGGTAGAATTATATGTTGTTGTCAGGTTAGTAGTGTCTCCCGAGAGCAAATCAAAGTGGTTGACCCACTGAATATGCTCATTAACTTGATCTGCACGAACTGCGACGGTATTGAAGGCTGAGCCTAAACCAATAACGGATAACATACATGTTTTGGCACTAGCCTTTAGCAATTTTGTTAAAACGGTATTTTTCATAGTGAATCCCTATTATAAAGTGATAATGAACGTTCTCAGTCATCGGCCGAGTTCGGCCTTAAAAGGTCACGTGAGCACTCTGTTACAAAACAACTTAAATTTCTGTGATCAATATCACATATTTTAAAATATCACTCTTTACGAGACTTGACAACAAGGAGGATATGAAAGTTAAACCTTTCGAATTAAAAAACAGTGCAAGAAAAGCTGGGAGTATCAAGTGATTGCACTACCACCAAAAACTTAATATTTGTTCGACGAATTATTGAATAAAGTGTAAGTCGAATGGCTGCTTTTGGCCGATTTGGGCAATTCAACCAAAAGACCGAACCCGACCTAGGCTGATGATATGGATCTAAATAGCTGATTGTCCGGTCCCCCACGCGATCGGGCTATCGAATTGATTTTTAAGCACGATAACGATTAAACAGTCGATCAAAACATTAGGTAGACTGTATGGTTTTGCATAGCGTTCAAAACCAATAAGAGTCTAAAATTTCAAATAGCTTTGCCTTCTACTCTAATATGCCCCTCGCTATCGCTTTGTGGTTCTATGAAGCTTTTTGCGAGCTGGGCAAAACTGCCGTTCATTTCCCCAAAACTTCCGATTACAGTCATTTAATCGATGCTGATAACACAGAACACAGCGATTTAACCGACGCTGATAACGGCAATAAGCGCATATTACTAAACGGTCAAGACGATCAAACTTAGTTTTGTTTTCTATGGATAGCGCATTTCGTTCAACGTCTAATACAGCATAAAGATGCCGCGCTTGATCTATTAGAGTGTCATTATCCATTTTTAATTACCTCAGTTATTACTTAACCAGTTGTTAACAACGGCAAGCCTCCCTGCAAAGCAGCATTATCTTTTTTCTTAGTCGTAATTTTACATAACAAATATTGCATTTGTGTGAATTAAAGATTATGACTTGTGACAAAAACTGAAAAAATTTCGACTATCCGCAATTGACCCAGACTGATGACGTGGCCCCCTCCCCAATTGCAAGCCAAGTTTCCCCACAATTGATACTTTCAACAGAGATCGAGATTGCAGCCATATATCCGGTCTCTTGATAGAGATATAAACCTCTGGCCCCTGATGAATCTATCCGCGCGCTTTTTCCCCAAAACACTCTGCCGGTTTCTATGAACCTCTGTGTCAATCGGGTTTTAAAAGCACCGGTCTGACCTGTTGTCGTCATCAATAGTAGTTTTCTTGCCTCCGCAATCTGGTTAAACTTTGTTCACCGGCATGAGGGTTATCCATGCTTTGAGCGGCTAAGCCGCAGCGGCCTCGCAGGCTCTATCCTGCCTAGCCATTACCCATAATACACGGGCATTTTTGTTAGCCAGCGCCACTGCCGCTTTGTTAAAGCCGCGCCGTTCAACCAGGGCCTGTAGCCATCGACTCAGTGGGTCGGTTTTACCGTTGCAGCATTTGATTACTGACCGCGCACCATGGATCAATAAAGTGCGTAGATAACGGTTGCCGCGTTTACTGATACCCAGCAATACTTGTTTATCACCACTACTGTGCTGACATGGCACCACACCAAGGCTGGCAGCATAATCTCGACTTTTCGCGTAGCCTTTGCCATCACCTATGTCGGATGCCATGATCGTCGCGGTGATCGGGCCGATGCCAGGCACATCCGGGAAGCGGCGACTGAGAGCATTTTGCTCACACAACCGGTTTATTCGCCTGTCTTGGGCTTTGATGTCGTCATCCAGTTTGCTGAGAGCCTCATACATCTCGGCAAACAGTTCACGGCTTAACGATGGCAAGCCATTTTCGGCATCTTCCAAAATCAGCGGTAGCTACTTTCTGACCTGATTAACACCTTGCGGTATGACAATCCCAAGCTCAGATAAAAAACCACGAATCCGATCTATCAGCGCAGTCCGCTGATAGATCAAATCCTGACACAGGCAATGCAATATCTGCATCTCCTGTTGTTCCATATTTTTTACCACGACTGTGCGCTTGTTAGGACGACTCACTGCAGTAAAAATTGCTTCTGCATCATTGAAATCGTTTTTGTTGCCTATCGCAAACGCCTTTACAAAACGGGCATTTAACAATACGACTTCATGACCTGATTTCTTGAATTCACGAGCCCAGTGATGTGCACCGCCGCAAGCTTCCATTCCAATCAGGCTCACCGGCATTTGCGCAATATAGGCTAATAATTCGTTACGTTTCAATTTCTTTTTTACTGATTTGCCTTCAGCAGAAAGGCTGTATAGATGAAAAATGCTTTTTGCTAAATCCAAACCCACTACGTTAATATTCATTTCGGACTCCTCTTTTTCCCGTTAATTTGCTTGGTGCATTATGACACCGTGAGGGTGGGGAGGAGTCCATGTCATCAGTCTGGGTCGAATTTCGTCAGTCAACTTCAAGACTAAAACCGATCCTGAACGGACACTCGGTAATCATTTCAATGCCAAAAACATCTTTATTACTTTTGCCATGAATTATGCCATTCCGGCAAGCACAGGAAATAGCGCCGACAGGCCTTTGGTAATGAATTCCACAGCGATGGAGGCCAACAGCAAACCCATAACCCGAGTCACCACATTTATACCTGTATGCCCCATGACTCCGGCAATCTTAGGTGCAACCAACATTGCAATCAATACAATGAGTGAGACAGAGAGAATCACGGCGCTTACCAATAAATAGTGCGGCCAAGACTGGCCCATATGCCCAAAGACAATAGTTGTGCTAATTGCACCCGGACCACTCAGTAACGGAATTGCCAACGGCACCACGGCAACCGACTCTTTTTCGTAGGATTCGGCGTGTTCCTCTGGGGTGTGCCGTGATCGGTCAGGCGTTGCATGTAACATTGAAAGCCCCATTAACAATATCAGTATTCCTCCAGCAACACGGAAGGCCGGAAGACTGATACTGAAAAAATTCAAAATGGGTTCACCGGCCAGCAATGCAATCTGTAAAACCATGAATACGGCACAGGCACAAACCAGCGCTGTTCGTTTTTTGTCGTCACTTGTGCGAGCAGCAGTCAATGCCATGAAAGTTGGAATGGCGCCAATGGGATTGACCACTGAAACCAGGCCAACCAAAAGTTGTAAATATTCGTTCCAATACAGCATGAAATTTATTTTTGTTGAGAGTAGGATTATTTGGATAATGCGCTTTTGTAAATAAGTGCTTAACAAGAAATCGCCAGGTAGCCTTGTTTCTATAGGGTAGCTGTGTGGTCTTTGGTTTCAGAGAATCATGCATGCCGACTATTTGCTGAACACTTACAAAGGTGTTTAAGCGCCTGGATGCGGCGACGGGGGTATTATTTGAAATTGAGTTTGGTGAGATTAAAATTGTCCGTTAAAACCAATGTATCACGTTCGAAGCTTGGTGAAAGAGTATATTCAAAGTCATTAGCTCCGAACGCTGGTTGATTAAATCTTTTTCACAAACTCTGATTTCAACTGCATTGCTCCAATGCCGTCAATTTTACAGTCGATATCATGATCACCATCGACTAGCCGAATGTTTTTAACTTTAGTTCCGACTTTGACCACAAGGGACGAACCTTTAATCTTGAGGTCTTTAATTACGGTAACGGTATCACCGTCTTGCAACACATTACCGTTGGCGTCCTTGATCACACGACCTTCATCATCCCCGCTTTCGGCTTGCGCGTCTTGTGGCCATTCATGTGCGCATTCGGGGCAAATGTACATGGTTCCATCATTGTAAGTGTATTCTGAGCCACACTTAGGGCAATTGGGTAGTTTACTCATTGATCTATTTTGTATTAAATTATTTAAGGTATTTAAATGCGTTAGGCTAACATATAAATTTGGCATGAAAGAAAAAATAATGAATCAATGTTCCATATCCTGCGAGTTACACGATTACCTTGAAATCGCCTGCATGTACGGTTATCAGGTAAAACTGACGCTAAAAGACCATCAAACGGTTGAAGGCAAAGCGCTGGATACGCTTACCACCGCTGAAAAACGCGAATATCTGGTTATCGATAATGGGCAAAAACAGCAAATTGAACTGAATCAGATTGTCAAAATGCAGGTACTAACGCCCAACGCAAAGTTTACCAAAGTGATTTTCTGACGTCCCAATATTTGCAGGATTTATTTTGATTTTCTTTATTGAGTAACGGGCATGGCATCTGTTTACTCACAATGAACACGGCTCAACGGGTCCTGCCGATAATAAAGCTGGAGTTGCTGATAAACCTCAGCAAAATGTGCATGAAGAACCTCAGGCGCACAAAAAAAATATTCACTGATTACTGCAAAAAACTCCGCAGGGTTCGTCGCGGCATAAGGGTCAATGCATGCACGATGGTGATGCTCGACTCGCCGGACCAATGACTGATAGGCGGCGCTCAGCGAAGCTGCCCACTGTGTGACGTCCATTCCATAATGCAGGGGCGGGTAACCATTGGCACTGCCGTTTAACACATCCAGCTTATGGGCAATTTCATGAATCACGACATTGCGGCCCGATTGTTTCCCCTGCATATCCCGCTCAACATCGTCCCATGACAGTATCAGTGGCCCTCGCGACCAAGATTCGCCGATTAGCGCCTGTTCCTGATGATGGACAACACCCGCCGCATCCCTGTCGTCTCTATCAACCCGAAACGCACCCGGATAAACGATGACCTCGGTCCACCCAGACAAACAGCCGATCCCGAGC
>JAQTLI010000020.1 GCA_028714995.1 Methylobacter sp.
CTTCTCGGCATGGGCAACAAGCATTTCCTACACTTTTCAACTCTACTTCGATTTCAGTGGGTATTGCGACATGGCGATTGGGGCGTCGCTGCTGTTCAATATCTGGCTACCGATAAATTTCAATTCGCCGTACAAGGCTCTCGACATCCAAGATTTTTGGCGCCGCTGGCACATTACCCTCAGTAGTTTCCTGCGCGATTATCTGTACATACCCCTAGGTGGCAACCGGTGCTCAACGTACCGTACCTACATAAACCTTCTTATCACTTTCGTACTTGGTGGACTTTGGCATGGCGCGACTTGGATGTTCGTGATCTGGGGCGCAATGCACGGTTGCGCCCTCGCAATACATCGTTTCTGGAAAGGTTTTCGTCGTCCCTTGCCTCCTGTGTTAGCGTGGCTACTGACATTTGTTTTCGTAAACGTCGCATGGGTTTTTTTCCGTGCCAAGACGATCGATGATGCGATGCGCATACTGCAAGGCATGATCGATATCCGTTCCGCGTTCGGACATACAGTCGCCTCGATCCCTACATCCGATCTCGCTTGGGGTGGTTGGTTCTCCGATGTTCTGTTGAAATTTCTGCCTGCAAGCTTTGTTGGGCAAACTGCCACCTATCTGGCGATCATCGGAGCCTTCGTGATAATCCGCCAAAAGAACTCAATTGAGATGGCAAGCGGGGCCTTGGGGGCCAACAAGTTGATGTACGGTGCCATCCTGTTTTCGGTGGCGATGTACTTTATGCTGGGCGCAACGAGTTCGGTATTCCTCTACTTCAATTTTTGAGTGAACTCATTGTGAGACGTCGATTAGTCATTTTCCTGTCCGCAGTTTTGTTGAGCCTGCTGATAGTTCCGGTGGTCAACCTCCTTTCTACACCGAGTCGTAAGGCAATCAAATGGCGAGATAAATCCTTTCTTTACAATATGGATTTTGCATCAAGATGGACTGCTAGATTTATTTATCCATTCGGTATTAGCACAAACCCGAATCAAGTGATAATCGGTCGTGATGGCTGGCTTTACTTGGGCGATCAGTATGAACAAACGCTATCCATTGATCGACGCCCCCCGACATCGGCTGATATAGAACTCGGCAAACAAATCGGTGCCGCAACAGAGGCGTGGGATGCTTACCTTTCGAGCAAGGGCGTAAAGCTCTTCAGGATCATGATTGGGCCGAACAAGGGAGCAATATATCCCGAGCATCTGCCCGCCTGGGCGAAACCGGCTTCACCTAATGCAACTGATGCTTTGCTGGCTGGAACGGGCGTTATGCGATATGTCGACCTAAGAAGTCCTTTGTTGGCAACTAAGGAAAATCAGCAAGAAACGCTGTATTACAAGACAGATACGCATTGGAATATCTTGGGGGCTGGAATTGCATTTCGTGCTTTTGCTCAACAGGTTAGCACAATTGTGTCGGACCTTCGGTGGCCATCAGATGCTGCATATGAACTCAGTCGTGTTGTTCCGCGCACCGGAGGCGATTTGTCATACTTTCTTCGGCTCTCGACGAACCTCGCTGACTCCGAGCCGATGATTAATGCGCTAGACCTATCTGTAGAAACCACACAGTTGGATTTTGATACCATGCAAGTTGTACACCAAGGTGGCAACCCGGTGGTTAGGTCGCCTACTAAGCCGCTACTGGTAAAGTCCGTGGGCGCCCTCAACAATAAGAAGGTACTTTGGTTACGGGATTCATTCGGTGCATCAATGTCGCCCTTGATGGCGGCAACATTCAGTGACGTGCTTCAACTCCATTGGGGCGATGCAATTAAACCTGGAGGGCACTTTGTCCGACTGGTTCAGGAATGGAAACCAGATTACGTCTTTTTCACCGTGGTCGAGCGCGATTCCAGAAACCGATGGTTTGCCGATTACCCTCCACCGGTTCTGGTTCCGAGAGGAAGTGCTTTCAAGTCGATTCGTACAACTGTTCCTGTTGGGTCAAGTCACCTCATAAAGGGCCGTTCGGAGGGAGAATACCAGATCAACGGAAACGACCCCAATGTAGATTTCGCCTTGTCTGATGCTGTTATGCCCTCAGAAGTTCGTTACCTCAACATCGGCCTGACCTGTGCTGATGGTGCGCCGTCAGTGCCGCTGCAACTGTTCTGGCTTGAGGACGGTCACCCCTACTTCGATGAAGAGCACAGCGCGAGATTATCGTTCCCCACGGGGCAGAATTTACTTGACCTCCGTACGATACTAAAATGGGGAGCCGCTGGTGCTATTCGCCGACTTCGCTTGGATATTGATGCTCAGAACTCTTGCGTTTACTTCAAGCTGAACAACCTGAATCTCGGACTGAATCGTCCCGGGTTCGATAAACTGCGGTAATGGTTGGGTTGGGTTAGGCCGAGGGAGAGTCATCGTAATGTTCGTGGCCAATGTCAGCAAACGAGCGATGGGCGCTTATTGCATCCTCTAAGTTGCCGGGCTATATGATGGACAAAATTTCAATCAGCCCGGATGTGCAAATGCTTGCCGCTGGCGGTTGGCACCATATGGACTGTACAATTCTGCTATCGGAACTTCAGGCAAACAGAATAGTGGACATTGACTTGGAGAAGTTAGCCGCAAATGTTTCCGCAGTAGTATTGGGAGCTTTCAGTACGGGTTCAATGATCGGCAACTATCTATTGAAACTGGGTGTCGGGATGATGAATTCGGCTGTGCTGGACATCCCCTTGAAAGAAACCGCGCTCATTGTCATTTTCGTAATTACTGCTATGCTTTTAATGTGCGCAAGTGTCTTGTTTCCACTAGCGACCGGAACCTGATTCTGCAAGAAAACGACTAAAATTGAATAATGATAGGGGTTAGCGTTGCTTTTCATACCGTTGGACTTCACCCCCCCGATATCGCCTACAATAATTTCTTACATTATAAAAATAAGGAGAGTCATGATAAAACGTAAAAACTTATTACCTCTATTTGGTACCGCAAGCATTCTTGGTTGTGCGGTGTGTACGGGCGCTTTTGCTGGTCAAATTGAAGTTTCGCAACAGGGGCTTGTTACCGTTCTTACGGTTCCGAATGAGCAGACTCAAGTGGGTGGTCGGATCGACTACGTGAATGCCCGGCCGATGGCACTCCCCACCGCCCCAAGCGACATGGCAACGCAGGCTCAGGACGTCCTCATCAGTGCATTAACGTCTCAGTCATATCGGAGCGAAGCTGGTGGTTATTCACCGGGCGGGAAAGGCGACGGTAAAACGAACCCGGTTAATCTAGGAGTGCCGGAATTGTCGGACGCTAACTCCTGGGATGTCGCGCCTCAGGAATTCGGTATCACCAGCCACCCCTTTAGCACCGCTCGAGCCGACCTATATGCACAGACAAACAACACAATCTACCCTTATCGAGCATCTGGGAAGTTGTTCTTTAACATCGGCACCGATACTTTTATTTGTTCAGCGTCTTTGATCAAGCCGGGCATTGTCGTTACCGCTGCGCACTGCGTGGCAAACTTTGGAAAAAGTCAGTACTATTCGAACTGGCAGTTCGTTCCAGGATATAGGAACGGCGTTGCGCCCTTCGGAATTTGGCCCGTTGGTCAGGCCAGAGTCCTCACGGCCTACTACGACGGCACCGATCCTTGCACTACATCAGGTGTCATTTGCCAAGACGATGTCGCAGTGCTCGCGCTGAAAACTCAAAACGGCGTCAACGTGGGTACAAACACCGGATGGTATGCTTATGGCTGGAATGGAGCCGGCTTCACGGGGAGCGGGTTCACCCAAATCACCCAGATAGGTTATCCGGCCTGCCTCGACAATGCAGGGTTTATGGAGAGAAACGACTCCTTCGGTTTTACGTCTGCCAGCCAATCCAACAACACCATCATCGGATCGTTGATGTGCGAGGGCTCGAGCGGCGGACCATGGCTGGTTAATTTCGGGCGGCGACCCGCTCTTACTGGAACCAGTGCGGGAACTGCCGCAGATCCCAACACAGTGGTTGGGGTGACCAGTTGGGGATATCTGGGCACAAGTGCCAAGGAGCAGGGTGCCAGCCCCTTTTTGAGCGGTAATATTGACACTCTAGTAAAACAGCAGTGTGCTGCGACTCCAAATAAATGTTAGAAGAGTCCGGCGCCTGAGGGCAAAGACAACTGAGACAGCCTCAGGTTTGCATGCTTTCTCTGTATGCTAGGTGTATTTTATTTTGGGTGTCGGACACGCAAGACAGTAAACGGAGCAGAGATAAACAGTAAACGGAGCAGAGATAATAAGAAAACGGACGCTAGGTCCGTTTTCTTTTTTGCACTATAGGAAATGAAACCGATTGACCGCACAGTTCCCTTGCGAATCTAAAGTGGTTCTATTCTAAATTAAATGCGTGAACGTTTCGGACGGAGTCTAAGCTAAAGAATTCCCGGTGGACTCATGAAGGCCGTTTAGTAGAACTGTTTAGCAAATTGGCGGTTGGCAATTATTAACCGACCTCAATCAAGAGGAGTGTATATACCATGATGAGAAAAAATCCAGCGTTGAAATGTACCCTGTCCATGGGGCTCATAACCATCCTCGGTTGTAGTTCGCCGCCTGGACAAACCAACGCCATCCATGACGGGGACGGATCGAAAACCATATCATCGCCCGGCGAGAAGCCGCGAGTTGACGGCGGAATAGACTATGAGAACGCAAAACCGATGCCCCTTCCTTCTGTGCCAGTCCCTCCGAATCTTAAGACTCCACATGGAATCCCCTCCACTGGACCAACACGAAATGCTCCCGGGAGTTCTTCAGGAAATACTGGCAACGGTAAAATGAATCCCCGGGTGTTGATACGGCCGAAACCGTTTCAGGACACTGATTAACTCTAAAAATAAGACACATTCATAGTTCGACAGGTTCATTGTTCACCATGAACCTAACTTATTGATAATGCCAAAACCATCTATGATGAACCTGCCGATGAATTGTGTTTTTTAGAAGCTACCTGGCAGCGTCTGTCAGGTTAAACTTTGCCAAAAATGCGGCTTCATCCATCACCTTGACTCCCAAGGATTCCGCATTAGCCAGTTTAGTGCCGGCATCCTGACCTACAATAACACAGCTGGTTTTTTTAGAAACCGAACCGGCTACTTTTGCGCCCAAACTTTCAAGAAAAGCCTTGGCTTCACTACGGGACATATGCTCTAGCGTACCGGTCAAAACCCAGGTTTGGCCCGCAAGGATTTGTTCCTTGGCTTGATCGCCTTCTTCATCCGACCAAACAACGCCTGCAGCAATGATTTTTTCAACAATCGCCTGGTTTTTGGCATCACTGAAAAAATCGACGACATTTTTAGCCATCACCGGGCCAATATCAGGTACTTGCATGAGTTCTTCAAAAGAGGCTGATGAGATGGCATCCAGGCTTTTAAAATACTTGGCGATATTTTTTGCGCCTTCTTCTCCCACTTCATGAATACCCAGTGCGCCCAGGAATGTACCCAGTTTTGTGGTCTTTGACGCTTCAATAGAATCAATCACGTTTTGCGCGCTCTTCTCGCCGTGACCTTCAAGAGACTCAATATCGCTGGTTTTGAGGCTGTAAATATCCGCAATCGTCTTAATAATGCCTTTGCTGTAGAGCAACTCAATCAGCTTAGTGCCCAGATTGGTGATATTCATGAACTTACGCGACGCATAATGCCTGATGCGCTCAGCACCTTGCGCAGCGCAAATCAATCCACCCGTGCAACGGTAAGCCGCCTGGCCTTCCGTTCTTTCGACTGCGGAGCCGCAAACCGGGCAACGATCAGGCATGACTATCGGTTTTCTGACCTTGCCCTGCTCTACAACCCTGAAAACCTTTGGAATAACGTCCCCAGCCCTCTGAATTTCTACGCTATCTCCAATACATAGCCTCAGACGTTCGATTTCATCCATATTATGCAGCGTCGCGTTACTTACCGTTACGCCACCAACAAATACGGGCTCTAATCTTGCCACCGGCGTTAACACACCTGTTCGTCCGACCTGAAAATCAACATCGATAAGCCGGGTAGCTACATTTTGTGCGGGGAATTTTCTGGCAATTGCCCATTTCGGGGATCGCGCAATAAAGCCTAATGACTGTTGCAACATCAAAGAGTCTATCTTGTAAACGATGCCGTCAATTTCCATGGGTATGGAGTCACGAGCCTGTTCCAGAATCTGGTAATTCTTTTCAAATTCATCAAGACTGCCGGAGATGGTGTAACAATGCAGGTTTTTCCGAAACCCCATCGTCGTCAGATAATCAATAATTTCTGAATGCAGGCTAAAATCCCGCTCACCTTCATATGCACCGATTCCATAGGGGATAAATTGTAGATCACGTCCAGCCGCAATTTTTGGGTTCATTTGCCGGACCGTTCCGGCTGCGGCGTTTCTTGGATTAACAAAGACTTTGCTGTCATTTTTTTGAGCCAACCTGTTAAGCTTCTCAAATGCCACCTTGGGCATGAAAACCTCACCACGCACCTCAAGTATTTTCGGTGGCTGGTCACAGGTAAGTTTGATAGGTATTGATTTTATGGTTTTAATGTTATGAGAAACATCCTCACCCACCTGCCCGTCACCACGCGTAGCGGCATAGCTAAAAATGCCATTATCATAATGTATGGAAATCGCCAGACCATCAAGCTTAGGCTCGCTGAAGATGGCAAGCGATGTGGGGCTTACATCCAACTCTTTGGCGGCCTTATCAAAGAAAGCATAGGTTTCATCAATAGAGAACGCATTAGCTAAAGAAAGCATTTTAACTTTGTGTGTTATCTTGCGAAATTCAGCTATCGGTTTTGCTCCAACTCGTTGAGAGGGAGAATCTGCGGTGATTAATTCAGGATTTTTGGCCTCTATTTCCAGCAATTCTCTGAAAGCCCAATCATATTCGGCATCAGGAACTGAGGGATTGTCGAGAACATAGTACTCATGATCCCATTGATTGATTTTAGCAACGAGTTCGCTATACGAATC
The DNA here is from genome assembly GCA_028714995.1 of Methylobacter sp. Classification (GTDB taxonomy): domain Bacteria; phylum Pseudomonadota; class Gammaproteobacteria; order Methylococcales; family Methylomonadaceae; genus Methylobacter_A. Next base: position 6,960 of record JAQTLI010000020.1, read on the forward strand.
CTGCATATTGGTTCCCGGATTTGGACAAGTGACTAAACAGGAATGATGTCAGTCCTTTTTTGAAGTTCTACAGAGTGTTAACGAAAAAAGCGGAATCACATTCCGCTTTTTACATCCGTTTTGTTACAAGCTTTGCCGAATTGTTTGAATAGTCTCAGCTGTCAACGGCTGTCTTCTGTGATCCAGCACCATACCATCCACTTGCGCCGCTACTGCTGTAATTGTATCTATGTAGTCGTCAAAAACTGCTTGGGCATCATCCAGTTCCCCAGGCTGCATGAAAAAAACGACGCCGGGGCAATAAAATTCTTCCAGATCATTCTCCGGAAACGTACCCGGCTCAACCATGCTGGCTACACCAAAATCGACCAGTCGATTTTGATCAAGGCGTTCAAATATTTTTAGACTGCCATATACCAGCCCGGCATCCTCCAAAGCCTCAACCAGATCAACGCCATTAAAATCTTCGTTAACTTTAGAAATGATACTGAACTGAATAACAGCTGGCGCAACAAATCGTGGCTCTGGCTCACTATTATCATCCTGTCCAAAATAATCATCTTCCTGATCGCCGTCATCAAAATATTTATCTGACTTGTCTTGGACAGGAACAGGGACATCAATTTCACTACGGGACGAACCCAGAGACACAACTTCAAAGTCATCGTCACCCGTAGTTACATCATCATTAGCATTGAGATCATCATACATACTCATGTCTCGTGCTTTCTTATCCTTTAGATAAGCCATGATTAACATGCCAACGATTACAACCAGACCGGTTGCGATGATTACAATTCTTAATATTTCTTTATCCATTAGACTTCCGCCAGACTGACTGCTTCTTCAATATCGACCGCGACCATCCGGGACACGCCCGGCTCTTTCATAGTAACACCTGCCAGCTGTTTTGCAATTTCCATTGTGACCTTGTTATGGGAAATGTATAAAAACTGAACAGATGCAGACATTTCTTCCACCATTTTTGAAAACCGCCCAACATTTGCATCATCCAGTGGCGCATCAACCTCATCCAAAAGACAAAAAGGTGCAGGGTTGAGTTCAAAAATCGAAAACACCAGCGCCACTGCGGTTAATGCCTTCTCGCCGCCCGATAACAAATGAATGGAGCTATTCCTTTTGCCTGGAGGTCTGGCAATAATATTAACGCCCGATTCCAACAAATCCTGTTCGGTCAACTCCAAATAGGCATGACCGCCCCCGAATAATTTTGGAAACTTTTCCTGCAAACCGGAGTTTATTTTATCGAATGTTTCCTTAAAACGCAGCCGACTTTCTTTATCTATTTTACTAATCGCCTGATCCAGTGTTTGTAATGCTTCCATTAGATCAGCATGTTGCTCATTAAGGAAATTCATACGCTCAGACTGAGCCTTATATTCTTCTATCGCAGTAAGGTTAATAGTGCCCAGTCGTTCAATTTGCCCCGCCAAATCATCGACTTTCCGTTTCCAGCTTTGCTCTTCGGCCTGTTCCGGCAAGCTTTTCAGCACCAGTTCAGCATCCGCATCGATTTCTTTCAGTTGCTCATTAACGGTCTGTTGACGAACTTTACTTTCCTGCAATTCAAATCGAATCTTATCCAGCGCCTCTTTCTGCTTTTCCAGCGCTCTTTGTGTCCGGTTATGCTCTTCGGATAGCTGCGTTATTTGAGCTTCAATCTCTTCCTGAGCCTGACGTTGTCTTTTTAAGTTTGCTTCCAGTTGATCCTTGTTTGCATACAACTGCTCCAGCTGCTTTTTTTCCTCATCCATCGGTGTGAGGGTTTGTTGCAGTTTTTTCTCCAGTTCACCTATGCGCTCAATCGACTGTTGGTGTTGTAACTGCAATCGATCCAGCTGTTTGCTGGTCAAGGTTTGAGCAGAGCTTAGCGATTCAATCTGTGCCTTAATGCTATAAACCTGTTGCCTGGCTTCATTAACGGAATGATCGGTATTGTGCTGCTGAGACTGCAACTCGTGGCTTAACGCTTCCAGACTTTGCTTTTTTTGCTCCTGCTCTGCCAATACCTGTTCAGCTTCTTCCTGCAGCAACCGAAACTCAGCGATCATCTCGATATTTTCTGACGTCTCACGGGTCATGTCTTCAATTTCATTACTGACCTGACTCAAACGCCGTTGCTGTTGTTCCAAACGGGCGGAATGCGCGCTAAATTCGGCACTTTTCACTGATAACTCGGCACCCAGACTATTATGCTGCTGCTGAATAGCCTCGCGCTCGACTTCCGCATTTTTCAAATCCGTTTCGACAGCCTCTAACTGGTCCTCGAGGGCTGCAATTTCAACTTGCAAATCTTCCTGCCGCTGCTTTAACAGACGCAATTCCTTCTCGCGCTGCAACACACCGGCTTTACTGTCCTTGGCGCGGATGATTTTCACCCAGCCCAGCCCAAACCACGTGCCATCAGGGGTAATAATCGATTCATGGGATTTTAACTGCTTTGATAAAGCCCTTGCCGTTTCAACATCGTCGGCACAATAAACGCCGGACAATAAATCGCTTAAATCCCACGGCGCCTTTACTTTATGAAGTAAACCCAAGTAGGCCGGGTTGGAATCAATGTGACCCGACGCTTTAGCTTTGGTCTCAACCAGCGTCAAAGACTCATCCGTCAAACGCTGCAAGCCAGGAATAATCTGGTCAGCGCTTTCAATACAAATCGCTTCCAAATAGCTGCCCAGAACCGTTTCAACGGCGGCATCCCAGCCTGATTCCACTTCTAGAAACTCTGCCAAGCGCTGGTTATTAACCAACGACACGGACTCCAGCCATGCACTCAGGTGTTTATTGTCTTTACCCATGGCATGCTGCTGCAACAATTCCAGCGATGTGATTTTACCTTTTATGCTTTGCATTTCCGAACGGCGGTTATGCAATTCATCGTGAAAATGCTTAACCTGTTGACGCTGTTCACGGATATTGTGATGAAGATCTTCAAGTTGTCCATAAAGATCGGCACGCTGTGTTTCAATGATTTCAATAGCCGTATCCAGCGTTTCAATTTCTATTTGTAACTGGCTGGATGATAGTTCAGTGCGCTCGATATTCAACTTGTCCATGCGGGCCTGCAGCTGGCGATTCTGGTTTTCAAGCTGCACGGTTTTGACCCGCTGCACTTCGAGTTGCTCTTTGTATTTTGCACTTTCAGTCCGGTACGCTTCCCATTGTTCCTGCCATGAACTTCTTTTTTGCTGCGATTCCTGCTGACTTTGCAAAACGTCTTCTTGTCTTTCCTGGGCAATAATCAAAGCTTCTTCCGCTTCAAGCAATGCCTGTTTTATTTCTTCAAGCTGCTGTACATCTGCTTCCAGCTCTCTTAAAGACTGGTCAGCCTGCTGACGTAAACGATTGATTTCAACAACCGTTTGTTCATGTGTGCTTTCGCTGTGCTTGATAGTCTGCTCAAGACCGCTGACCTCTGCAACAACCTGGTAATACTCACCTTGAGAGTTTGTGGTGAGCTGTTGCTGGGTTTTATGTTCGGCACGTTTTGCTTCTATATTGGCGTCAATGTCCCGTAACTGAACAAACAAACGGTTATGTTCGACAGCCACTTCCTGTAGTTTTTCGTCCAGCTGTTGCGCGGCCTGATGATAGGTATTCCAGCGCATCGCTAGCAGTTCCAGCTTGTATTGGCGCTCTTCCTTTTTAAGCTCGGTATATTTTTCGGCTTTTTCTGATTGCTTTTGCAGATGTTTGATTTGCTTTTCAACTTCATCACGCAAATCATCAAGCCGTTCCAGATTTTCGCGGGTATGACGCATCCGGGTTTCAGTTTCATTGCGTCGTTCTTTATATTTGGAAATGCCCGCTGCTTCTTCAATATGGATTCTTAAGTCTTCCGGCTTGGCCTCAACCATACGGGATATGGTGCCTTGCTCAATAATGGCATAACTTCTTGAACCCAGACCCGTGCCCAAAAATATGTCGGTGATGTCCTTACGACGGCATCGCGAGCCATTCAGCATAAACAATGACGTACCGTCACGGCTGACCTGCCTCTTGATGGCAATGGTATTGTATTGGGAATATTCGCCACCCAGCTTGCCTGCACTGTTATCAAAAACCAGCTCGACCGAGGCCGTACTCACCGGTTTACGGCCGGATGAGCCGTTAAATATAACGTCAGCCATGCTACCGCCGCGCAGATGTTTGGCGGAACTCTCGCCCATTACCCAGCGCACAGCGTCAATAATGTTGGATTTGCCGCAACCATTAGGACCGACAATTGCCGTCAAATTACCGGTAATGGGGATTACCGTCTGATCAACAAAGGATTTAAAACCTGAAAGCTTGATTTTTTCCAGTTTCATAGTACTGGTATGAATATCCCTGCAGTTGAATTAAAATAACCGTCTATTATTAACGATAATTAGCCAAGTATCGAACTTTTTCGCCTAACGCGCCTACTTTCGATATATACATCACTTTATAGATAAGCAGAAAATGACTACACAACCAAGCAAAGATCTGGAAACTTTCGACAACCCAAAACCAGGCCGTGATTACACCATCCGTATCGACGTGCCCGAGTTTACCTGCCTGTGCCCAAAAACAGGCCAGCCGGATTTCGCCACTATCCAGATTGAATACATACCCGGCGCACTATGCGTGGAACTTAAAGCGCTTAAACTGTATATGTGGGCATTCCGCGATCAAGGCGCATTCCACGAAGCAGTCACCAATGAAATCCTCGATGACCTCGTTAAAGCCATAGCGCCAAATTTTATGCGTATCCGCGCCGAGTTTAACGTGCGTGGCGGCATCTACACCACTGTGGTCGTAGAACACAAAAATCCAAAGTGGCAAGCGCCGGAACTGGTTACCCTGCCATAATGAAAAATGCCTAAGACCAACTACGCCCCCGATCTTGCCATCGGAGAAGTCATCGCCTTTGCGTATTTCTTAAGTGGCAAAACAACCCGACAGCCATAATCCATGAATATTAAAGAAGCTATCACCACCCTGCCCCAATACGTTTTGCCTCATCACGCCCTGTCCCAAATGATGAGCGTATTGACCCACTGCGAAAACAAGACCTGGAAAAACCTGTTTATCAAGCAGATCATTAAGCATTACGGCGTCAACATGGATGAGGCGCTGGAACAGGACATCAATGCCTACAAAAGCTTTAACGACTTCTTTACCCGTGAACTAAAACCCGGCGTTAGACCGCTCAGCACGGAAATAAACGCCATCGTCTGCCCTGCCGATGGCGCAGTCAGCCAAGTCGGCGACATTACCGATGGTAAAATTTTCCAAGCCAAAGGCAAAAGCTTTACCGCGATTGATTTGTTGGGTGGTGATGCAGCTCGCGCCGAACCTTTTAATAACGGTATATTTTCCACCATCTACCTGTCGCCCAAAGACTATCACCGCCTGCACATGCCGCTGACCGGCACCTTACGGGAAATGGTGCATGTTCCCGGCCGCTTGTTCAGCGTGAACACCAGAACCACCAATTCCGTTCCGGGCTTGTTCGCCAGAAACGAGCGCGTTTGCTGCTTGTTTGATACCGAAGCAGGCCCTATGGCCTTGGTACTGGTCGGCGCAATCTTCGTGTCCAGCGTAGAAACCGTCTGGCACGGTGTAGTCACACCACCAACTGTTAGTTCAGTAAAAAGCTGGCAGTATCAGGACAACGCACCCACGCTAAAAATCGGCGAAGAGATGGGACGCTTTAATATGGGCTCTACCATCATTATTTTATTCGGCAAGGATAAGGCGAAGTGGGATGCTGGGTTTAAAGCGGATAAGACGGTTAAGCTGGGCGAGTTGATTGGCGGGGTTGTTGGTTAATCCCGGTTTTTCATCTTCGCAACGTTTTCAAACAGCTTCTAACAATCCACACAACTTATGTGCCTGTCTTTTTAGTTGCCGCTAAGAAACTCAATTAAAGCCTTTTGTTTGCGTTCAGGCAGATTTTTAAACAGTTTCAATAACAGGATTTCCCGTGGTGTTGGCAGATTATATTCGGAAGTTGATTCTTTTATTCTGCCTCCCCACACCATTTCACCGCGCCCTGTTGCCAACCATTCGAAACTGACGCCAGTAATTTCTGCAATTTTAATAAGATTTCCAGTAGAAGGCTCTTTACGAAGAGTGTGTGACTCCCACTGATTAGCAGAAGAGCGCTTAACGCCTACCATAATGGCTAATGAGGATTGTGTCAGTCCTGAATGTTCCCTGGCCTGTTTAATCCGAAGATAAATGTCTGTTGCTTCCATACAAAAAAGTTTACTGGCAGATTACCTTGCGGTCTACGACACTATTGGTTAATTTTTTTTGTATGCTGTAAGTGACCTACTTAAAAGTTTGTCTGTGCATCTGTAGATGTCATTTTTCAGCGTGCCGGTGTCAGTGTTTTCTCCTCAACCATCGTAAATTCGTAGCTATGGAGACATCAAACACCAGAACATAACGTTTACTATTAACTTACCTTTGCATATTGATTGTCTGGGTTGACCATTTTTGTCTGCCCGTAGTAAACTTATGGCGCGGGGTGATTTATCTCCACTGCTGATCTGTGCCGGCTTTTTAATCTTTTTTATCCTGACATATAGCAAAAATATAGCTGAGTGATGAAAAACAAGAAGCACTTTTGCCTGCCCAAATAGCACAAACCAAGGGCTTACGAAGTGAGACAACTTAAAGATAAGGTTTTTTGCCGGTGCGAAGTTAATGATTGTTTTCTGGAGGAAGATACCGTCGGGTGCAGACAAAATTTTGCGAAATCTGAAAACGGTTTTCAACTAGATGTTGCCCTGCTTAACCTCCTGGATACTGAGTGTCTTCGGCAAAAAGGCGAATGAATGGATAGTCTGAGTGTAATAGGCACCCTGTCGCCGCCAGATTGATTGATCGTTGATTGAACAGCGTATAGACCCTTACAAGTTGGAACCAAGGAAACTCTGCACTATTGATGCTATGGTGTTAGCGGCCATACGATGCAGACTTAATCACTTGAAATTTCCCTATCCCTCTTTACCAAAAGGGGGTGGGAACAAGATGTTTATTGAAGACCTTATTTCATACGCGTTCCTTAGCTCTACATTATGCAAAAAGGAAAAGGAAGTGAATATATTAATTGCGGAAGATAACCAAATCATTCAAATGCTTCTTACTGAGCTAATGAATAACTGGGGTTATGACTTCGATATGGCATCAAATGGCATAGAGGCTGTTGAATTCGCACAGAAAAATAACGGCAAATATGATTTTTGCTTGATGGATGTTGAAATGCCAAAAATGAACGGAATTGAGGCAACAAAGATTATCAGAAAAACTACAAATTATTTTCCGATCATGGCGTATACGGCCAAGGCCAACAATGATTACAAAAAAGCATGCTTTGAAGCGGGGATGGATGATTTTGCACTAAAACCATATCTTCCCGATGATTTATTCGCTAAAATCAATGAACTATCAGCCTGTAGGCTGGATTCGCCGTTAGGAAATCCGTCATAAACGCAGCCTTGAACTTGCGCTACGCGCGGACTTTTCCAAGCGGTTTTTTATGTCCGCTTATTTTTGATGTTG
>JAQTLI010000021.1 GCA_028714995.1 Methylobacter sp.
GGAGTTTTATTTCGGGCTGTCGCTGCTGTGCTGTGCGCTGGGCTGCGTCGGTTTTTTGATTCTGGGGCGCAAAATCCTGTCCTTGATTCGGCACATCCGCGAGCCGATGCTGCTGGCTTTCGGTACGGCCAGCAGCGAAAGCGCTTACCCGAAACTGTTGCAGCAACTGGAACGCTTCGGTTGCGATGAAAAAGTGTGTGGGCTGGTGCTGCCGCTGGGTTATTCGTTCAACCTGGACGGCAGCATGATGTACATGACCTTTGCCGTGCTGTTTATCGCCCAGGCCTACGGCATCGACATGGCGCTGGGGGATCAGTTCATCATGCTGCTGACGCTGCTGTTCACGAGCAAGGGCGTGGCTGGCGTGCCTAGAGCCTCGCTGATTGTCATTGCTGCCACCCTGGCTATGTTTCATATCCCTGAGGCTGGTTTGCTCCTGCTGCTGGCTGTTGACCAGATCCTGGATATGGGGCGTAGCGCAACCAATGTGTTTGGCAACAGCATTGCCGCCGCACTCGTAAGCCGCTGGGAAAAAGCGCTGCGGTAATAGTTTGCCGACAAAGACTCATCGAATGTTTTTGTTTAAATAAGCAAAAATAGTTAACATCACCTAATATCAATTCTTCTAGTGATAAATATATGCCGAATAGAAGCTTCAAAAAGAGTAAACCAAAAACTACAATTTGTTCGCTGCCCGGTTTAGGGATGGACAAGAAACAAATAGCGGTTGATTTTAAGCGTAATTACAGCCATAGGTTGGGCAGAGACGAAAACTGTACTTCGCCTCATTATGCTTATGAGGCGCTGGCACTAGCTATTAGTGACCGGCTCATGGAGCGATGGAAGAGAACTTATAACGCTTATAAGGAGCAGGATTGCAGGAAGGCATACTATTTGTCGATGGAATTTTTAATGGGCCGTACCTTGAGTAATGCCATGCTGAATCTGGGCATTAATGATACTGTTGAAAGCGCAATGTATGATCTGGGGCTTGAACTTGAAGAGTTAATCGAAAGCGAGCCGGATGCAGGTCTTGGCAATGGCGGTTTGGGACGCCTGGCAGCGTGTTTTATTGACAGTTGCGCAACCTTGCAATTACCGGTGACAGGCTATGGTTTGCGCTATGAGTATGGGATGTTTTCCCAGGCTATTATTAATGGTGAGCAGGTAGAAAAACCGGATCACTGGTTGCGTAATGGCAATGTCTGGGAAATCGAGCGTCCTGAGTATACGCATAGAATTAAATTTGGCGGACATACAGAGACGCACATCGATGAACAGGGTAACAAAAGAGTTTGCTGGGTAGATACACATGATGTGCTTGCGGTTCCATTTGATACGCCGATTCCCGGTTATCAGAATGGCACGGTGAATACCTTGCGGCTATGGAAAGCAACGGCGACCGACGTATTTGATTTACAGGAATTTAATGCCGGTGATTATGCGGAATCGGTAGCGGCAAAAAATACCGCTGAAAATATTACCATGGTGTTGTATCCGAATGATGCCAATGAAAACGGTAAGGCATTACGTTTACGGCAACAATATCTGCTTGCTTCTGCAAGTTTGCAGGATGTTATTGCAAATTGGGTTGGGCGGAACGGCAACGATTTTTCCGAGTTTGCAGCGAATAATTGTTTCCAGTTAAATGATACGCACCCGAGCATAGCGGTTGCCGAATTAATGCGCCTGTTGATGGATATACACGGTTTGGATTGGGATAAGGCCTGGTCTATTACCCGCAATACGATGGCCTATACCAATCATACGCTGTTGCCTGAAGCCTTGGAGCGATGGTCGGTCAATTTGTTTAAGCAGCTGTTGCCAAGGCTCATGGAAATCATTTTTGATATCAATGCCCATTTTTTGTCTGAAGTGTCTGCACGTTGGCCTGGCGACAGAGGCCGGCTGGCTCGCATGTCACTCATCGAAGAGGGGTCAGAGCAACAGGTTAGAATGGCCTATTTGGCGATAGTCGGCAGCTATTCAGTGAACGGCGTTGCCGCGTTGCATACAAAGTTATTGCAGCAGGGCCTGTTTCGCGATTTCTACGAGCTCTGGCCGGCAAAATTCAATAATAAAACCAATGGAGTAACGCCTCGTCGCTGGTTGGCGGCTTGTAACCCAGAACAAGCGGCGTTGATAACAGAAACCATAGGCGATGGCTGGGTGACGGATTTGTCATTGTTAAAAAACCTTAAGCCTTATGCTGAAGATGAGTTATTCCGTAAGCGCTGGTATGACGTTCAGCAAAGCGCAAAGCAAAAACTGATTGATTATAAGAAACAGGAGCTGAATATTGACTTGGATGTAAATGCTTTGTTTGATGTGCAGGTAAAGCGCGTTCACGAATACAAACGCCAGTTGTTAAATGTATTGCATGTAATTCACCTTTATGACCGTATTAAACGCGGCGATACAGCAAACTGGACGAGTCGTTGCGTACTGATAGGCGGGAAAGCAGCACCGGGCTATTACATGGCGAAAAAAATCATCAAACTGATTAACAATGTCGCCAGTGTCATTAATCACGATCCTGATGTGGGCCTCCGCTTAAAACTGGCTTTCATGCCTAATTACCGGGTATCGGCGATGGAAAAAATTTGCCCGGGTGCCGATCTTTCAGAACAAATTTCGACGGCAGGGAAGGAAGCCTCAGGCACCGGAAATATGAAATTCATGATGAATGGCGCGTTGACTATCGGTACTCTGGATGGGGCTAATATCGAAATTCGCGAAGAAGTCGGGGATGAAAATTTCTTCCTGTTTGGTTTAACAGAAGAACAGGTTGAAGAAATGAGCCGTCACTATGATCCTGTTGCAATGATCAGTCAGGATGACGACCTCCAAAGGGTGATTAATCTTCTTGAATGCGGACATTTTAATCAATTCGAGCCGGGGATTTTTGATGACATTCTGGCATCAATAAAAAGTCCGCATGACCCCTGGATGACGGTTGCCGATTTCCGCAGTTTTGTTGACACACAGAAGCGTGTTGAGATTGCTTATCAAGATCAGGATCGCTGGACCAAAATGAGTATTTTAAATTGTGCTGCCAGCGGTAAGTTTTCTACTGATAGAACCATCACTGATTACAATAACGACATCTGGAAGTTGACGCCAGTTAGTATTAATTGCTGATGATTCATATCGTATTATTTGAGCCGGAAATCCCCGCTAATACCGGAAATATTATTCGTTTATGCGCCAATACAGGAATGCAATTACATTTAATCAAACCCTTGGGGTTCGAATTAGATGACAAAAAATTGCGTCGGGCGGGACTGGATTATCATGAATGGGTGGCGGTGAAAGAGCACGAATCACTGGAAGATTTTGTGCTTAGCATTAAGCCCAAGCGGATTTTTGCCTTGACCACAAAAGGTAAGAAAATTTACAGTGAAGTGAATTTTCAGCCTGAGGACGCTTTTTTGTTTGGTCCTGAAACAAGAGGCTTGCCTGCGCCTGTTTTAGCAGAACTGGGATCGGAACGGTGCTTGTATTTGCCGATGAGGGCAGAAAGCCGGAGTCTGAATTTGTCTAATACAGTCGCGATTGTCCTGTACGAAGCCTGGCGGCAGCTGTCTTTTGCCGGTGCGGCAATAAAATAAATGCAATGGGCAACTGACAGGTCGCCCATTGCAATATAATGTTTCTACAATTCGGCTTTTTGTTCGCGGGCTAACAGGTTTTGTACGGCGGTTAGCGGAGCTAGGCCTTCGTAAAGAACCTTGTAGGTTTGTTCGGTAATAGGCATCTCGACGCCATATTTTTTAGCAAGCAAGAATGTTTCTTTTGCAGCTAAAGCGCCCTCGATTTCCTGGCCGATTTCCTGTGTAGCCGTTGCTTTGTCTTTGCCTTGCCCCAAGGCTAAACCAAAGCGCCGGTTTCTGGATTGGTTATCGGTGCAAGTCAGCAGGAGATCGCCGAGACCCGCCAGTCCCATAAAGGTTTCCTGTTTGCCGCCAAGTTTCACTCCCAGACGAATAATTTCGGTTAATCCCCGGGTAATAAGTGCAGCTCGTGTGTTGGCGCCAAAACCAAGTCCGTCAGCGATGCCAGCGGCAATGGCCATGACGTTTTTTACCGCGCCACCTACTTCCACGCCGATCAGGTCTGAGTTGGTATAAGTCCGAAAACGCTCACTGTGCAAGATGTTCGCCAAGTGGTTTGCAAAATCCGACTGGGATGAGGCAATAGTCACGGCTGTCGGCAGGCCGGCAGCGACTTCTTTTGCAAAACTGGGGCCTGAGAGGAAGGCTGCAGGGGTTTGAGGGGAAAAGACATCGGCAACTACTTCATGAAGTAAAGAGCCGTCGGCTGGATTAAAGCCCTTGGTCGCCCAGGCGATTTGTACGTCGTCCGTCGCGTATGTTTTGAGCTTCATCAAGGTGTCCTTAAATGCGCGGCTGGGAACGGAAACAAGTATCAGATTGCAGAAGGCGGCGGCATCAGCCAAGTCGGAGGTCACGGCCAGGTTTTCGGAAAAAAGCAGGCCGGGTAAATACCGTTTGTTCTCGCGATCTTGAGCAAGTGTAGCTATGTGCTCTGGATTGTGTCCCCACAATAGCGTTTGGCAGCCGTTTCTGGCTGCCATGATTGCAAGTGCTGTTCCCCAGGAACCGGCGCCCAAGATGGTTATCTTTTTGTTCATAAAGCGAGTTAGTTGATTGTTTCGGAGCTTGGGGCTTGTTGTCTATGCTGAGAGTACAAAGCGTCAAAATTTACCGGAGCTAAAAGCAACTGCGGAAAGCCGCCCTTGGTGACAAGGTCAGAAATAACTTCCCTCGCATAAGGAAATAGAATGTTGGGGCAAAAGCTGCCAGCCATCGGTCCCATTTCTTGTTCAGTAAAACCGTCCAAAGAGAAAATTCCTGCCTGATTGACTTCAACAAGATAGGCTGTTTTATCGCCACATTTAACGGTGATCGTTACGGTAAGACCTATTTCGTACATTGAATCTTCTAAAGGCTTGACATTAGTGCCTAAGTTAAAGTCGACAACAGGCTCCCATTTTTCTGTGAATATTTTAGGGGAGTTTGGTGTCTCAAAAGAAATGTCTTTTGTATAAATCTTCTGGAGGGAAAATTGTTTTTCTACGACGTCGTTTTCTTCGGCCATGATGAGTTTTTATGATTAGAAGTTAATGAATTTAGATGTATAAGCTTTATAGCTACAAAAGCCCTGAATTAGTTCTTGTTCTTGCTGGCAATTTTTACGGGCAATTTGTAGTCGTTTTCCCAGGATTGCATACCGCCTGTAATAACGAAAACTTGCTCGAATCCCGCTTTAGTTAATATCTTGCCAGCCGATGCTGAACGGGTACCGGTTTGGCAGGCAATAAGGATAGGATCCTTTTTATGCGCTTCCAGTTTAGGGAGGTACTCTGGTAATTTACTTAAAGGCGTGTTAATGGCGTTCTCAATATGACTTTGAACAAACTCAGTTGGTTCGCGCACATCAATAACTGTCGTATTGCTATCGTTCATTTTAGCGACAGCAAGCAAAGGCGAAACAGAGCCAAATTTTTTGAATGCCGTATCAAAGAATTCCTGGATTAATAAAAAAGTAACTACTGCGAAAGCAAGAGATAATACGTAGTGATTTAAAATAAATTCTAGATAACGGTCCATGGATAGATTTGTTAAGTTAAGTGAATAAAGGGGTAAATTTAGTGAAAGGAACAGAAGACATCTTGCATCATCTTAATGAGTTTTAGCATACGAGCATCATCAATAAAATAATAAACACGGTTGGCATCTTTTTTAGAGCCAAGAATGTTTTTTTCCCTGAGTATGGCCAAATGCTGGGAAATATTGCTCTGACTGGTGCCCACCTGCTCGACAATTTCCTGTACGCAGATTGAATTACTGCCCAAAACGCACAATATTTTTAATCGCAATGGATGTGACATCGCCTTTAAGCAGTGTGCGGCTTTAGCTATGTCAGTATCATTACGTGAAATTTGTTCGTCTTTAGTTTCCATAGGGCTGCTTACACTGCTGGTTTATTGAATCCAATTTTACAAAAGAACGTGTAAAGAATTATTTATACACAACTGTTGGTAACGTGTATTACTATAATGGCCATTTGATTACGTAGCCGCCACGATACAAAACCGGTGAATCTAGCAAAATGATACATGATTTTCAATCATTTTGGGTAATGGATAATCAAATAGAGCGTTTGTGATTTATTTCGTAAGGAGGCTAGTGTATGGCGTTTATTTTTAATTTTGGGAGATAGATAGAAGATGTTGAATCGGCCAAAGCCACTCGTATTATTGATCCTTGATGGTTTCGGTTACTCGCCGGACAAAGAATACAATGCCATTGCAATGGCAAATACACCTTGCTGGGATCAGTTGCAAAAGGATTGGCCCATGACATTGCTCCACTGTTCCGGTGCGGTTGTAGGATTGCCGGGTGGACAAATGGGTAATTCAGAGGTTGGTCATATCCATATAGGGACGGGACGTTATGTTCCTCAGGATTATTCCAAGGTTAATGATGCGATACAAGACCGCAGTTTTTTTTCTAATCCAGTCCTTTGCCGGGCAGTCGATCTCGCTAAAGAAAAAGACAAGGCTTTGCATATATTGGGTTTGTTGTCACCGGGCGGAGTACACAGCCACGAAGATCAGATTTTGGCGATGGTTGAGCTAGCGGCCAGCAGGGGCTTAAGTAAAATTTACATGCATGCTTTTTTGGATGGACGGGATGTTCCTCCCAAGAGTGCCGCGTCTTCCATTGGATTGCTGGAGGCAAAGTTTTCGGCGCTTGGGGTTGGTCGTATCGCCTCAATCGTGGGTCGTTTTTATGCGATGGACAGGGATAATCGTTGGGATCGGGTAAAACAAGCCTATGACCTGATTGCAAAAGGCGAGGCCAGTTTTTATGTGGATTCTGCGTTAGAAGGCCTGGAAGCCGCTTATAACAGAGGCGAAACGGATGAATTTGTTTTGCCGACTGCTGTGCATCAAGCTGTTACCCTTGATCCAGAAGACTCTGTGGTGTTTATGAATTTTCGGGGTGATCGTGCCCGCGAGATTTCACAGGTATTAACTGCAACAGCATTCGACGCATTCGATAGAAACCGTGCGCCCCATACAGGCTATTTTTGTACCTTGACGGAATATAATCAGGATTTTGATTACGATGTGGCTTATCCGCCGACAGATATAAAAAATTGTCTTGGAGAGTATCTATCCAATCTGGGCATGACGCAATTAAGGGTGGCAGAAACTGAAAAATATGCTCACGTTACGTTTTTTCTTAATGGCGGCATAGATACACCTTTTCCTGGAGAAGACAGAATATTGGTGCCATCGCCTAAAGTCAGAACCTATGACATGCAACCCGAAATGAGCTCGGTAGAAGTTACCGATCACATGGTAGATGCAATTGTTGGCGGTAAATATGATGTCATTATATGTAATTATGCTAATTGTGATATGGTCGGACATACAGGCATAATGGATGCAGCAATTTTAGCTGTGGAAGCTGTCGACGCTTCATTGCAACGCATAGTTGATGCGTTGTGGACGGTTGGTGGCAGAATGTTGATAACAGCGGATCATGGCAATATTGAACAAATGCTTGATAAGGAGACCGGGCAACCGCACACCGCTCATACTACAAATCCGGTGCCCTTGGTTTATGTGGGCGGTGACAGGCCATTAGCTTCTGACGGCAGTTTGTCGGATCTGGCCCCAACAATGCTGGCGATTTTGGGAGTCAAGCAACCTGTTGAAATGACCGGCAGATCACTTATCAAATAATCTGGAATGAAAAAGAAGATAGTTATTTGTGTTTTACTGAGCGCGTTTATAAATCAAGTTAGCGCGGAAGTTTCAGATAAAAGTAAGAAATTAAGTGAAGTTCAGTCGGATATTGCAGCGACCAGACAAGAGATGCAGCGTATCCGGCAGCAAAAAAGCACTTTAAGTGCTCAATTGGCTGAAATTGAAAAGCTCTATGGGAAAACAGCCACTATACTGAAAACCTTGCAGGGCCAAGTTGATCTGAAGCGTCAAGATCTGAACAAGATTCAGCAGAAGAAGCAGGCTTTTCAGAATGAAGTCAGTAAGCAAAATAAAGAATTAGCGGGCCAAATAAGGGCAGCCCATGCCATGGGCCAACAGGAAAAGTTGAAGCTGTTGCTTAATCAGCAAGACCCTGCATTATCCAGTCGGATGATGGTATATTATGATTATCTTAATAGGGCAAGGGCAAAAAAGCTGGCTAGTATTGAAGAGTCAATGCAGCATCTAGAGCTGCTGGGCAAGCAGGAGCAAGAGGAAACCCAGCTTTTAGAGAAAAATCTGGAGCAAAAGAAGTTAGAGCAGATGGCTGTGGATAGTGTGAGAGAGCAAAGAGCTCAGCTATTGGCGCAGTTAAGCAATGATTTTTCTTGGAATGAAAAGCAGATCGATCGCTTAAAGGAGAGCGAAAGTAAACTCAAGGATCTGATATCTTCATTGCAGCAATCAACCGATGATGTTGCTTCTGAGACCGTCCAGGAAATGGAATTGCCTAAGGTTGAGGATGATCTGGAAGCCAAAGACGATTCGACCAAGGACAAGAATGATTTTCCTGAGCTTAAGGGAGATTTTTCTTCGCTCAAGGGGCAATTGCCTTGGCCTATCAAAGGCCGAGTGGCAAACAGGTTTGGCAGCGCCCGGGCAGAGGGTACTTGGGAGGGGGTCTTAATCGATGCTAAAGAGGGCGCCGAGATACGCGCCGTTAACCGTGGCAAGGTAGTGTATGCCGATTGGCTTCGCGGCTATGGCTTGTTGACCATCATTGATCATGGCAAGGGTTATATGACCCTTTACGCGTTTAATCAGAGTTTATATAAAAAAATTGATGAAAGGGTAGAAGCGGGAGATGTTATTGCTTCGGTTGGACAAAGTGACGGGCGAAGTCAGCCGGGTTTGTATTTTGAAATACGTAAGAAAGGTAAACCGATTGATCCGCTTGAGTGGTGTCGAAAATAGTCGGCATTACATTATTAATTGTTAAGTGATAATATTTCAGAAAATTGAGTGTTTGGAGTTTTCAGGTACATGTTAAAAAAGAAAAGTGTTTTTATTTTATCCTTAGGGATTATGTTAGGTGTTTTTATGGGTATATGCGGCAGCGTTCTTGCTGAGCGAGAAAACGTAGAGCCTGTAGTCGACACTGAAGCCCTGCCCTTTGAGGACTTGCGAACATTCACAGAAATTTTTGGCCGGATTAAACGGGATTATGTAGAGCCTGTATCGGATAAAAAGTTACTGGAAGACGCTGTGCGAGGCATGTTAAGCGGCCTTGATCCCCATTCGGCTTATCTGGGTCCTGAGGAATATCAGGAATTAAAAGAAGGCACGACCGGACAGTTTGGCGGCTTGGGCATAGAAGTCAGCATGGAAAACGGCTTTGTTAAAGTAGTTTCTCCTATTGATGATACGCCAGCCCAAAAAGCGGGGGTAAAAGCCGGGGATCTTATTGTCAGGCTGGATGATCAGCCGGTAAAAGGCATGTCCTTGGCTGATGCCGTAAAGAAGATGCGCGGTGAGCCAGGCAGCAAAATTTTACTCACCATTGTGCGTGAGGGAGAGGAAGCTCCGCTGAAAATAACCATAACCAGGGACATCATAAAGGTTAAAAGTGTAAAGAGCCGGATGCTGGAAAAGGGGTATGGCTATGTGCGTATCAGTAGCTTCCAATCTGGAACGGGGGAAAACCTTAAAGAGGCTCTTGCAGCGTTGAAAAAGGAAAATACAGGTGATTTAAAAGGCCTGGTTCTGGATTTAAGGAATAATCCGGGCGGGGTGTTAAATGCGGCTGTTGAAGTCAGTGATGCCTTCATAAAGAGCGGTCTCATTGTTTACACCGAAGGACGTATTGAAAATTCAGAAATGCGCTTTAATGCCGCCCCTGATGATCTCATCAATGGTGCGCCGATAGTCGTGTTGATTAATGCCGGCTCTGCCTCGGCCTCGGAGATTGTAGCGGGAGCCTTGCAGGATCAAAAGCGCGCTGTGATCATGGGCGAAAAATCATTCGGTAAAGGTTCCGTGCAAACCATACTGCCAACCAGCAATGGCGCCGCAGTTAAGCTGACAACAGCCCGGTACTACACGCCTTCAGGAAGATCCATACAGGCGGAAGGTATTGAGCCTGATATCTCTCTGGCTCGCGTTAAGCTGGAGTCATTAGAGAAATCGGAATTCAAGCCGGTCAAGGAAGCTGACTTGTCGCACCATTTACAGAATGGCAAAAAAGAAAAAAGTACCGATGGTCTGGAAGGTGAGCAAGGTGAAGGCAAGGAGCTTCCAGAGACGAAGGATTATCCGTTATCTGAGGCATTGATGTTGTTAAAAGGCATGAGCATCATGCATAAATAAACGAAGATTCGTTTTTAGCAACTAAAACCCGGACTCCGGTAGGCTTGATAGCTTGCCGGACTCCGGGTTTTTTATGCGTTGAATTTGGGAGAGGATTGCGGTTTGGCTTTGCCTGGAAAGTTGTTTGCAGTTGATTGATATAGTATCGTGACTAACGGATTCCTAGGGCGAATTTTTACCCGGGATTGAAATTAATATATATATCTAAAAAGGTGTCTACTTTACATTAGCAGCTTAATCAGATACAGCAAATATAAGGATTTTGGTTAATGCCAATTGAAGAAATAAAGGCAAAATCATTAGATGAATTCTGGGATATTCTTTCGCCGGTTAGTAATTTTATTGAGAGTATGCGGAAACCTATATTTCGTGGTCAAGGGGATTCCGAATGGTCACTAACCCCATCAATTCTTCGTAAGGAAATAAATTCTAAATATAAGAATGAAAGTGGCATGTATACACAAATTGACCAAATAGTCTTTTTTGAGTACTTTCTGCTTCTGGATTTCCTCCACTATTCCGATGAAATGGGCTTCATGATTCCCAATGATTCTCCTGAGTTTAGGAGGCACATGGATTTTTCAGAATTTACTAATCGCTATGGAATTGATGGAGTTGGCTGGCCGTCAAAGGAGTATTTCTCTTTCATTGCTCTCGCACAACATCATGGTATTCCAACGCGGCTTTTGGACTGGACAAGAAGTCCTTTAGTTGCGGCATATTTTTCGGCATCACAAGTCTTGAACCTAGAGGAAATATCGGAAAAACTCGTTGTTTGGGTAATAGATTCTGAAGTCCTGAAAAAATTAGAAGGAAAATTGGAATATGTAACGCTGCCAGGCAGCACGAGTAATAACTTGGCAGCACAAAAAGGGGTATTTCTAGTCCATAGACAGCAAAAAGGGATGAACAGGAACTCGCCATTTTCATCCGAAGATCAGAAGGATTCAGTGAATAAACTATTTGAAGAAAGCGAGAATTTTGCGGCTTATAAAGTAACCCTTCCTTCGAGTTTGGCGGGAGACTTATTGTTCAGATGTACTAAGTTTGGAGTTTCAGCCGCAACATTGTTTCCAGGTTTTGATGGTGCAGCAAGAGCGGCACTAGAATATAAAATGGCAAAAAAGCTGTCAGGTGTGTTGTGAAAATAAATATGTGCAATACCCATCCGCTACAAGTCGCTCAAGCGGACAGTTCTGTAGGTTGGGCTGAATGCAATGAAGCCCAACATTTTCAGTAAGAACCATATCCCAATAACATTAACAATGTGTCGCTACCGCGACGATTGATTTTATCGGGTTCTCGCACCCGACGGCGAGGTACTTTCTTTTGCGTCGCCAAAAGAAAGTATCCAAAGAAAAGGCGACCCGGTTGACGCTTATTTCCTCCGTTCCTCACTTTCGACTAGGGTTGACGAAAGGGGCTCCTGCCCCTTCGTCAACGTGCGGCATCCCTGCCGCACCCCTAACGGGCTATTCCCGCCGAAAGCTCCGGTACTCAGCGCGGCATACGGGATACGCTAGTTCCCAAGCTTCAGCTTGGGAACTAGGAGATGACTTCGTGTTCTTCGTGGTGAATTAACGCAGATTAACGGATCGATTTTTGATAATTGATGGTAAAGTCATTCAAAGTCGATAGCGCTACAGGCAGGTCTTCTGTTTTTTCAAGACTAAAGGCATTAACGCCGACACGCGATAAATAAAATATCTGGTCGCGCATGAAGTAGCCTGTTGCCCTGATTTCGCCTTGGTAGTTATAGCGCCCTCTGAGCAGCCATGCGTGAGAAAAGATGCGCCCATCGCCAAAGCCCGGGAAATCAAGTTCAATGAGTTGAATGTCTTTCAGGTCAGCAGCGATTTCTTCAACTGAATCGGCGGGGCCGATTCTAATGCCTATCTTCCCGTTAGACTTAAGCAATTGTTGCTTGTCTTTTTTCCAGCGAGCTAATGAAACGCTGATGTCGCCATCTTTCAGTTCAGCATCATCCGGGACAAAGCTCCAGGTGTCGTCAACAATTTGTTTGTCTTTAATTATCTGCATAGACTTGCTCTTTGAATGGGGTAATTCCGACTCGTTTTACCATGTCGAGGAATGATTCATCATCCTGACGTTGTTTGATATAAACATCCAGAATGGTAGTGATTGCTTTGGTTACCTCGTCTTTGGCGACGGCAGGCCCCAGCCGTTCGCCGATAGCCGCCTCGTTTTCTGAGGAGCCGCCCAAGGTCAGTTGGTACCATTCAGCGCCTTTTTTATCGACGCCGAGTATGCCGATATGGCCTACGCTTTGGTGCGCACAGCCGTTCATGCAGCCGGACATGTTGATTTTTACGTCACCTATGTCATGGAGATAGTCGATATCATCAAGCGCTTCATTGATTTCTTTGGCAACGCCGATCGAGCTGGCATTGGCGAGAGAGCAAAAATCGAGACCGGGGCAGCAAATCATATCAGTTGCAGTGCCGATATTGGGCGTGGCCAGTTTCAGTGTGTCGAGCTGTTGCCACAATGGGAACAGATCAGCCTGTTTAACGTCGGCAAGAATCAGGTTTTGTCTGTGCGTACTTCTGATCTCGCCAAAACTGTATTGATCTGCCAAGTCAGCGACAGCGTCAAGCTGTGTATCGGTCATATCGCCCGGAGGTGAATCCGGCGCTTTTAACGATATGAATGCAGCGCGATAGCCCACAACTTTGTGATCGGCAGTGTTGTATTTAACCCAAGTGGCAAAAGCTTTGTTGTTGAGCTGGTGCTGTGCATAACTGGTATCTTGTGCTGCGTCTGCTTGATAGGCGGGCGGCGCAAAATAGGCTTTCATGGCTTCAATACGATCGACGCCAAGCTCCAGGTCATCCCGAATTAGCAGCCATTCCTTTTCAACCAGTCCGACGAATTTCTCCATGCCGGCCTCTTTGACCAGAATTTTAATGCGCGCTTTGTATTTGTTGTCGCGGCGTCCGAACAGGTTGTAAATCCGCAGTATGGCTTCCAGATAAGACAATAGATGCTTTTTTTCCAGATAGGGTCTGATGACTTGACCGATAATCGGTGTGCGTCCCAAGCCGCCGCCTACGAGCACTTTAAAGCCAATTTCTCCTGCGTCATTTTTAACCAGATGCAAGCCGATGTCGTGAAATTGGGTGGCAGCTCGATCATGTTTTGCACCGCTGACAGCAATCTTGAATTTGCGCGGCAAGTAGGCGAATTCAGGATGCAGGGTAGTCCATTGTCGGATGATCTCGCAATAAGGGCGTGGATCTTCAATTTCATCAATACAAACACCAGCCAAGTGATCGGATGAGGTGTTTCTAAGGCAATTGCCGCTGGTTTGAATGGCGTGCATTTGAACGCTGGCTAATTCCTCAAGAATGTCGGGAACTCTTTCCAACTGAGGCCAGTTAAACTGGATATTCTGCCGGGTAGTGAAATGGCAGTAGTTTTTGTCGTAGGTGCGGGCAATATGGGCTAGTTTCCGGAGCTGCTTGGAATTAAGCAGGCCGTAGGGACCAGCGATCCGCAACATTGGAGCATGCGTTTGTACGTAGAGTCCGTTCATTAATCGCAATGCGCGGAATTGATCGTCTGAAATTTCACCTTTTAAAAAGCTTTCGGTTTGCCTTCTAAATTGAGCTACGCGTTCTTCAATAAGTGTTTGATCGTTGTTGTTATATTGATACATAAATGAGCGCTTAGTGCCTGTTTAGGCTATTAGATATGACTGATAATAATATACTGTGGGTCATAAAATGACAAAGGTTATTGTATGGTGATAACATTGCTGGTTGAAATTATGGCGCAGTTATTTAATTCATTATAAAACATAAGGAAGGGGGTTATTTTGGTACGGTTTTTATTCGTCTTGTTATCTGCTTTGTTATTGCCTGATGTGGCAATGGCGGGTGGTTTTGAAAGCCTTGGTTTGACGGGAACGGAGCGGGGTATTTATAC
>JAQTLI010000022.1 GCA_028714995.1 Methylobacter sp.
GGTATTACCAATGGCGTTGGTTTCGCCATGGCTGAAAAGTTGCTGGCCCATGAATTTAACCGTCCTGGTCATAAGATCGTTGACCACCATACCTACGTATTTTTAGGTGCTGGTTGCTTGATGGAAGGCATTTCCCACGAGGCGTGTTCATTGGCTGGTACGTGGGGTCTGGGTAATCTGATTGCTTTCTGGGATGACAACGGCATTTCTATCGATGGTCATATCGAAGGCTGGTACACTGATGATACCGTTAAGCGTTTCGAAGCTTACGGTTGGCACGTGCAGTCTGTAGATGGTCATAATTCTGACGCGATCAACGCAGCTATTGAAGCCGCCAAGAAAGTTACTGACAAACATTCCATGATTTGCTGCAAGACTGTGATTGGTCACGGTTCTCCTGGAAAGTCCGGTAGTCATGATTGCCACGGATCAGCACTGGGTGAAGAGGAAGTTGCTGCGACACGTGAAAATATTGGTTGGCATCATCCGCCTTTTGAAATCCCTGCTAATGTTTACGCTGGTTGGGATGCCAAAGCTAAGGGCGCCAAACTTGAATCTACATGGGACGCAAAATTTTCCGCTTATGAAACGGCATATCCTGAGTTGGCTGCCGAATTCAAACGTCGTATGGCGGGCGAATTGCCAGCTAATTGGAAGTCAGCAACTGATGCTTTCATCGCATCAGTAAACGATAAATCAGAAACCATTGCTACACGCAAAGCATCACAAAATGCGATTGCTGGTTTAGCTCCAATCCTGCCTGAATTCCTCGGCGGTTCTGCCGACTTGACCGGTTCTAACCTGACCAGTTGCTCCAGTTTTATACACGTGGATGGTAACAAGCCAGGTAACTATATCTCCTATGGTGTACGTGAATTTGGCATGTTCGCCATCATGAATGGTATGGCACTGCATGGTCGTCTTCTTCCATTCGGCGGAACATTCCATATGTTCTCTGATTACGCGAAGAGCGCTTTACGCATGGCTGCTTTGATGAAACAACGCACCATTGCAGTGTTGACCCATGACTCTATCGGTCAAGGCGAAGATGGTCCAACGCACCAACCAATTGAAAATACTTCTGGTTTGCGCTATATCCCGAACATGGATGTGTGGCGCCCTGCTGACTCAGTAGAAACTGCAGTATCTTGGGTTTATGCCGTTGAGCGAAAAAATGGCCCGACCAGCTTGGTGTTGAGCCGTCAAAATGTACCATTTTTCGAGCATGACGACGCACAAATTGCGAACATGCGTCGCGGGGCTTATGTGCTGTCCGAAGCCGCTGGTGGAACGGCAGATGTGATCCTAATCGCGTGTGGTTCTGAAGTTGACTTGGCTGTGAAGGCTAAAGCAGTATTGGCTGAAAGCGGAGTTAAGGCACGTGTCGTTTCTATGCCTTCTACCAATGTGTTTGATCGCCAAGACCAAGCCTACAAGGATAGCGTATTAACTCCAGGCGTGAAGCGCGTAGCGATTGAAGCTGGCGTGACCGATTTCTGGCGCAAGTATGTTGGCTTGGAAGGTGATGTAGTCGGTATCGATACATTCGGTGAATCTGCACCTGGCGGCGTACTGTTCAAGCATTTTGGCTTCACAGTTGAAAATGTTGTTAAAAAAGTAGAAGCAGTACTTAAATAATAGAAATAACGAATAGATATTTCATAGAATGGTGAAACTCCTTCTGGATGTGACTATTAATCCATCCTTGAAGGAGTTTCAACTCGCTTATAACGACTAATAGGGGAATAACGTGAAGAAGATTAATTTGACGAAAGGTGTATTTGCGGTTCTGCTGCTTGCCAGCACCGCGGCTGTAGCAGAAACAGAATATCCAGCAGCAGATTTTAAGCCGGCTATTCTTTTCCAAGATCCTGAAGCCAATAAAGCTGCCAAGCAAAACAAACCTGCAGCTGCAGCGACACCAAGCGTGCAGAAAAGTAAAGAAGCAAGTCCAGTAAGTACTACTGTTGAACCATCTGTTTCTAGCACAACTGAGTCATCAAACTTAAATGCCCTGATTGGTTTGGCTGTTTTTGCGGCTGCTGGTTTCTTTTTCTATACCAGACAGTCTAAAAAATGCACAAAAGGTGAACGCAGAGAATTGGGTGGGCTTACCGGGGTTGCCAGATATTTGAAAAACCTTGATAAAACAGCTGGTACTGGGGTTAGCAGATATTTAGAGAAACAAGTTGCTGCCTCTAAAGGAAAAACAGGGGCAACTGGCGTTGAAAAGTATTTGCGCGACCGGGGATAACAAATGGATCAACATTACTTGATCAACTTGGTGTCTGGGCTTTTCGGCTCCAAAAAAATGGCTGAAGGCCAAAATAATACTCATGTAGATTTCAGCGATCATAACGATCTTACCGGGGTTGCCAGGTATCTGAAAAAACATGAAATTATACCAGAGCCAAGTGGGGTTGCTAAGTATCTGAAAAATATTGAAAAGATGTCATCAGCAAGCGAAGTTGATGATAGCTTGGAATTTCAGGAGGAAGTGGCGGTGACAAGTAGTGTTGCTAAGTATTTAGAGAAACGTGATCAGTTTCCGATAAGCAAAGTTGCCAAATACGTGGCAAAACAGGTGGTCTCCTCTAGAGAAGTACCTGTGCCAAGCGGTGTTGCTAAGTACATGGAAAAACAGGCGTTGTCGCCCGTACCAAGCGGAGTTGCTAAGTATTTAACAAAAAAGGCTTTTTCCGAACGAAATGCGGCTGCAGCGGCGACCGGAGTTGCAAAATATCTGGTTGATGAGACTATTTCAGCAAGAAAGGCTGCAGCTCAAGCAATAATTGCTAGATATGTGGAAGAGCAACGCATACTTGAGAAAGAAAAAGAAAAAGAGTTGGAAAAAGAAATAGCAAAAGAAGCGCAAAAAGAATTAGAAAAAGAAAAGGCAATGGAAAGAGCGGCAGCTGCGGCAACAGGTGTCGCTAGATATATTGAAGAGCAGGCTATATTGGCAAGTGAAAAACCAGGGGTAAGCGGTGTTGCTAAGTATTTGGCAAGACAGATTTTGTCTCGAAAAGAAGCACCAATTTTAAGTGGCGTGTCTAGATATATGGCAATGCAGGCTGCTGCCGCTAAAAATGCGCCAAAGGCAAGCGGAGTCGCAAAATATATGGAAAAACAGGCTGTATTGCCAGCAGCAAGCGGAGTGTCTAAGTACATGGCAAAAAAGATTATATCTGCTAGAGAAAATGCAGTTAGAGCGTAATAGCGGCGTTTTCGTTGTGTAGTTACCTGTTTGTGAACACCTAAGGGCAGCAATATTGAGCTTCTTATCGAGCGAGATGCGAGAAACAACATACAGGATAGTTGAACTATCATAGTTGTCTGGAAACGATCATCGATGTCCATCTTATTGGTAAACAAAGAGATGAAAGAATGTGGGCATCGTGGGTAATAAATACCAACGTCATAGTTAGCTTATAAAATCTATCTGATTTTATTTTTAGTTTCTACGAATAAAGGTAGTTTATTAAAGAAACGGTTTTCATCTTATGTTGGTGCGATCGTGTATTTTTTATCTACTAATTATAATCCCCCCTTGCTTCGTTTAATTCCAGTATTCGCAATAATATGGGATTTTATGTGCATATATTTGAATATGTAGCGTGTATGTCCGGATTTTTTAAATTTTAAAATGAAAGGAACCTTTTATGGCAAAGACTTTACTTGAACAACTTAGAGAAATGACCGTGGTTGTTGCCGATACTGGCGATATCCAAGCTATTGAAACCTTCAAGCCACGCGATGCGACAACAAATCCTTCGTTGATTACTGCGGCTGCTCAAATGCCACAATATCAAGGAATCGTTGATGATACCTTGGAAAGCGCCAGAAGCACTTTAGGTAAAGATGCATCCGCGGCAGATGTGGCTACCCTTGCTTTCGAGCGGCTAGCTGTTTCTTTCGGACACAAAATACTTGAAGTGATCCCAGACCGCGTTTCTACTGAGGTAGATGCACGTCTTTCTTTCGACACAGAAGCTAGTATTCGTGTAGGTCGTGAATTGATTGCGATGTACGAAGCGCAAGGTGTTTCACGTGAGCGCGTATTGATTAAAATTGCCGCTACTTGGGAAGGTATCCAAGCCGCAGCAGTTCTGGAAAAAGAAGGCATACATTGCAATCTAACCCTATTGTTTGGTATTCATCAAGCGATTGCTTGTGCAGAAGCAGGCATTACTCTGATATCTCCGTTTGTTGGACGTATCCTTGATTGGTACAAAAAAGATACAGGTCGCGATTCTTATGCGCCTGCTGAAGATCCAGGTGTATTGTCAGTTACGGAAATCTATAATTACTATAAAAAATTCGGCTACAAAACTGAAGTTATGGGTGCTAGTTTCCGTAATATCGGTGAAATCGTTGAATTGGCCGGCTGCGATTTATTGACTATTGCACCGTCACTGTTAGCTGAGCTTCAATCTACAGAAGGTGTCTTGGAGCGTAAGTTAGATCCTAAAAATGCAGCCAACTTACCAATTGAAAAAATACATATTGATAAGGCAACCTTTGATCGTATGCATGCTGAAAACCGCATGGCATCCGAAAAATTAGCGGAAGGCATCGATGGCTTCACTAAAGCACTAGAGACTTTGGAAGGAATTCTTGAGGCACGTTTGGCTGTTTTAGAAGGCTAGTAAATGTTTTAGAAGGCTAGTAAATAAGAAGCCATACTGCAAGGGATTTCCCCAGCTGGATAGCCGATGACTTTATCGTTCTGTAACATGTCAAATATGGCGTGTTACAGAACATCCGCTCGGTGTTTGATCTGCATAAACTCCAAGTAGACAATCAAAAAACCATTCCCCTGAATCTTATCAATTGATTTATCTAATAAGTTCATCATGAACCATAGTTACCAAGCACATATGGTGTATTCACTGTTTCCCCGTATTTTTTAATTTAATCATGCTGTTGAGTTTGTTTCTCAACGAGTGCTTGCACGTATTCATTATTTTGAAGTACATGATTTTTTATAGGTAATAAAAAAGCCGTAACTAACAGCTACGGGCCTTTGTATTTTTTGGACCTGGCGATGCTGGTTGGCTTGTGTTTTAGACCTATGATAAAGCCTAAAAACTAATCCAATGAGAATGCCTAAAAGAACATTTGATTACTCTATAAAGCCTAATTTATTATTGGGGTCTGGATATTTTAAACGCTAGTTTATCTAAACTGGATGTCACTTAAATCCCACATAATAAATAGTTTACACATAACATCAACTATTTGCTTACTTGAATAAACAGCGGATTCATTCGACGAATTGTTGCATAAAATGTAAACCAAATGTTTGTACTTTGCCGATAGTCGCCGGTTGATGTCCATAAGGCGATGGATTATATGAGCGTATCGCCAATTTCAGTGATCGTGCACAGCTGCTGTGTCTGGATGCAGCGCACAGGTGTGGTTGGTCGTTCCTTGTTCCACTTGCAGTGTGCTGTGCTGGATGGAGAAGCGCCATTTCAGCGTACACATGATGTCGTCCAAGAAAGCATCGCCGGGGTAACCTTCCGGCATCGCCAAATGAACGGTCAAGGCGCATTCGGTCGTGCTCATTCCCCAGACGTGCAAGTCGTGAACGTCCGAGACTCCGGGACATTGCCGTAGGTAGGATTCCACTTCGGTTACGTCGATATGTGCCGGGACGGCATTCAATGCCAGTTGTACTGAATCGCGCAACAGGCTCCAAGTGTTAATCATGATAACGACCACGATTACCAGACTGATAACCGGATCAAGCCAGTACCAGCCGGTGAACATTATCGCTGCACCGGCAACGACCACACCTAATGAGACGACTGCATCGACCGCCATGTGAAGATAGGCGCCGCGAATGTTCAAGTCGCCCTTGCTTCCCTTTACGAATAACCACGCAGATAGGCCGTTAATGACGATCCCGATGCCCGCCACCAGCGTGACCGTCAATCCGGCCACCACCGGAGGCTGCGAGAAACGATGGACAGCTTCCCACGCAATGGCTCCGCATGCCACCATAAGGAGCATGGCGTTTGTCATCGCGGCCAGGATTGAGGTGCTGCGCAGACCATAGGTGTAACGCCCGCTCGGTGCCTTGCGCCCGAGGATTGCTGCACCCCATGCCAGCAGCAGTCCCAGCACGTCGGACATGTTGTGCCCGGCATCGGCCATCAGCGCCGTCGAATTGGCAATGAAGCCATAGGTGAACTCAATCACGACAAAAGCGGTATTCAAGATGATGGCAATGACGAAGGCACGGCCGTGATTGTTTAGATCACCATGGTGGTGGCCACCTCTATGAGAGTGCCCGCTGTGGTCATGATTGTGAGAATGATTGTGGTGATTTTCCATCAGTTTGCTTCCGTAGTAGGAAAATAATTGTTGGTTTAGACCCAAAGCTGGCGGTGGATGTTTATTTTGAATGGTAGTAACGCACCGCATCAACCGTGCAGTTCACTTGCTGGCATCACCTAAAGCACTAAAAATAGGCACTTTAGGCGATATATCTGCCTATATAGAGTTGTATTGGGTTAAAAACAGCGTTCACAACATTGTTGAGTGATTAAATAAGACCTTCTTCCCGCATTGCTTTTTGTACAGCGGGACGTGCAGCAATTTTAGTGGTGTAATCTGCCAGTACCGGCCAGCGGGAAATGTCAAAATTAACATATTGTCCCCAGCTCAGAGTGACAAATAAATAGGCATCGGCCACAGTAAAATGCTCGCTTAGCAAAAACGTTTTCGTCGAAAGCTGTTGTGCGACACTTTCCAGGCGCAAAGTCAGCGTGCCAATGGCCAGTTGTTTGGCGGCTTCCGGTGTAGCAGGATTAAACAAAGGCCCAAATCCTCCTTTATGAATCTCGGTTGAAATGAAGTTTAGCCATTGTTGCAACTGATAACGTTCAAACGTACCGGCTAATGGAGCTAGTTTTTTAGCAGGAGCCTGGTCGGCAAGATACTGGACGATGGCGGGAACTTCCGTTAGTTTTTTGCCCTCATCAAATATCAGCACCGGCACATAACCGTCAGGATTTATTAATCGGAAATCTTCGCCGCTTTCGGTGCGTTTGCTTTTCAGATCAACTTTAACCAGCTCAATAGAGAGTTCTGCTTCACAGGCTACGATATGGGGCGATAACGAACAGGCACCTGGAGAATAATAGAGTTTCATGGTTTTTACCTCTGGGTTGTGTAATATGGTTAAATCAGAATGTTTGATGGTAATCGATTATCCTGACTTTTTACCAGTTGTCTTTTGACTTACTCCATCTCGGCAATTGCTCTACCTCCTGCATAATCCACATGGATGTGGTGAATGCAGATATTGCAGGAGCAAATATCTGTCCATTCAGTCGGGAATCATACCGAATTTTTCTTTATCCACTTTCTTCAGAAAAGAGATATGGCAAGTGAAACCAGGAAAATAACGGCGATAATACCTTCAAACAAGTTGTTAAACGACATCACTCCTTTTTACGCAGGATTAACTGGGGGGATTTGTTTTAACGCGGCAAAATGAGGATCGGCGGCCACATCTGAACTCATTTTGTCTTTAAGTCCTTCCAGCAATTGCTGAGCTTGATAATTTGTTGCAGTGACAGATTCCCGTAAGCTTGCATAATGGGCTTTGCTCAAATAAATCATTAGCGTATTGGTATCAGCCAGTCCGCTGGCGCAGCAAATAGAATCACTGGGCCAACAGGCGCAGAGTGTAAAAGCGGGTTTGTTGCCGCAGGTCGCCGTCAATGGCAGCTACCAATTTCAGGAAAACCGATAAAAGACCTTTGATGGTATGTGGATGGCCAAAGTCGGCATGGATTGGAAGATATTTGACGGCAGTTCCCGTCATCGAAGCGATGCAATTACCCGGCAAGCCATTTCCTTAAAAGAGCAGCGCGATGACTACTTATCCAGTATGATCAGTTTGCAGATACGCCAGACATGGCTGGATATTCAAGAGACCCAAAAACGCATCGCCGTGACTCAGCAAGCCAACGTAAGCCGATAAAATTTTAAAGTCAGCACAGACCGCCACCAGCAGGGCTTGTCTACCAATACCGACGTGCATAAGGCGGAAGATTTACGCATCACGACGCACGATAACTTTAACAATGCGAATGATGACTCGCATTGGCTACATTGCACTTGTGGCTTGCGTTAGGTATTTTGTAACATTTGAAATCAGACTGTTCAAGTGCCGCCGAATTTAATGATTCCGGTCATGTATGGCGGGATGGTTCTAGCTCCGTGTTGTCCCGCCTCAAGCTGCCGTGCAGGAACAAATGGATGGCCTGTCGTGCCCAGACATCGATTTCCACTTCGTCGGGCGTTGGTTCCAAGCCGAGCTGTAATTTTAGTATTCGTTCACTACGCAATGCGCTCAGGAATTGTTCGGCGAGAAAATGGGGATTTATGGCGGCAAAATAGCCCGCTTGCTGCTGCTGGGCGAAAAACTGCGCGAGATGATCGAGGGTGCGCTGCGGCCCTTGATCATAGAATTGGGTGGCGAGATCGGGGAAGCGCGGCGACTCGCCGATGAGTATGGCGCGCACACGCACCACATTGGGCCGTGTGATGCTGTACAGAAATTGCTTGGCAAAAGAAGTCAGCGCTTCCTCTGGAGAGAGTTCCTGAACGTGTTCTATCGACAGGCTGGTGACGAATTGGTCGCTGCAACGCCTAATCACCGCGCCGAACAGTCCTGCCTTGCCACCAAACTGGCTATAGATGGTTCGCATTGACACGCATGCCTCTCTGGCGATGGTTTCCAGGCTGAGGTTGCCGTAGCCATGTTCAAGGAACAGGCTGAAGGCGGTGTCCAGTAACCGGTCGCGGCTTAGAAGTTCATCTCCTTTGCGAGGCCTTCCGCGTTTAACCATGGTAAGTGCTCATAATATTAATTGACTTAAACTGTATCATACTTTAAATTAAATGGTAATATTTCTTACCATTTTTGCTATTAAAGATCAGGGTGTAAAAACGATGAAAAAAGAAACGTATATATCGGAAGTCATCCATCGTTTAAGCCTGCCTGGGAGATCCAGGCAGCACACACGAATGGGCCTGCTGGCCGCCGTCACCCTGATGACGATGATCGGGTGCGGAAACCATGACGATTCTGCTTCTAAACAGGGCCAGTTGCCCAAAGTCAAAATCGCACAGCCTCTGTCGCAAGAAGTGACTGAGTGGGACGAATACACAGGCCGCATCGAAGCGGTCAATTCGGTAGAGGTGCGCTCCCGGGTGAGCGGCTACCTGGAGAAGGTGAACTTCAAGGCAGGGGACAAGGTACATAAAGGCGATCTTTTATTCCAGATTGATCCTAAACCATTCACGGCTCAATTGAACTATGCCGTAGCCGAACTGGAGCGTGCCAAATCCCGTCATGAATTGGCAAAAAATGATCTGGCACGCGCAGAGCGTTTGTTTCGCGCCAAAGCCATTTCCGAAGAGGAGCACGATGCGCGCAGCAAGGGGCTTAGGGAAACCCTTGCGGCAGTTCAGTCTGCGGAAGCCAATGTTTACACGGCACGGTTGAATCTGGAGTATACCCAGGTTCACTCCCCGATAAACGGCCGGATCGGTCGTGAATTAATCACCGCCGGCAATTTGGTTAACGGTGGTGGAGGCGATGCAACCTTGTTGACCTTCATCGTCTCCACCGATCCTGTGTATGTTTACGTGGATGCGGATGAGCGCTCGGTGCTGAAATACCGGCGTCAGGCCAAGGAAGGAGGTCGCGGCAGTCTGGGAGAGGAACAGACACCCGTAGAGTTGGCTGTGGCTGATGAGCTTAGTTTTCCTCACCAAGGTCATCTCGACTATATATCACCACGTGAAGATGCGGCCACCGGCACATTTTCGTTACGGGGCGTGTTCGCCAACCCGGATGAATTGCTGAGCCCTGGATTTTTTGCCCGTATGCGGATCCGCGCGAGCGCTCCGTACCCAGCCATTCTGCTTCCCGATCGGGCCATCGGTACGGATCAGGCGCAACGCTTCGTATGGGTGGTGAATCAGGAAAATCAGGTGGAATATCGCAAGGTAGAGCTGGGCGCCCATATCGGTCAATCCCGTGTGATCACCGAAGGGTTAAAGCCTGAAGAATGGGCGGTTATCGAAGGCATCCAGAAGCTCAAGCCGGGTGTTAAGGTGAATCCAGAACACATCTCGCTCACCGGGCGGGATGGAGAGAAATAGACTATGAATCGATTCACACACTTTTTCATCGATCGCCCTATTTTCGCATCGGTAATATCCATCATTATTGTTCTGATCGGGGGCCTCGCACTCATCGGCTTGCCTATTGCCCAATATCCCGAGATTGCGCCCCCCACAGTGGTAGTGAGCGCGACCTATCCCGGCGCCAACGCCAAAGTGGTGGCAGAAACTGTGGCAACGCCTATCGAGCAGGAAGTGAACGGTGTCGAGGAAATGCTGTACATGTCCTCTCAGTCCACCAATAGCGGGAGCATGTCGCTTACCATTACTTTCAAGCCGGGTACTGATCTGGACAAAGCCCAGGTACTGGTGCAGAACAGGGTGGCGCTGGCCGAACCCAAGCTGCCTCAGGAAGTAAGTCGGCAAGGCATCAGCGTCAAGAAACGCAGCCCTGACTTGAGTCTGGTAGTCAACTTGATCTCCCCGGACAAGCGTTACGACAGTGTTTACTTGAGCAATTACGCGCTGCTGCAAATCAAGGATACACTGGCGCGGCTGCCCGGTGTCGGTGAAATCATGGTGTTCGGCGCCCGTGACTACAGCATGCGCCTGTGGCTGAATCCGGAGAAGGTTGCCGCGCGCAATCTGACTGCCAGCGACGTGGTCAACGCCATGCGGGAACAGAATATCCAGGTAGCGGCCGGTGTGGTCGGCCAGCTGCCGACAAAGGAGAGTACGGATTTCCAATACACGGTCAGCACGATGGGCCGGCTGATGGAGGCCGAACAGTTCGCAGATATCGTGATCAAAAAAGGGGCAGACGGCCAGGTGACTCGTCTCAAGGACGTGGCCCGCATCGAGCTGGGCGCCAAGGATTACAATTCTGCGCTATTTCTGGATGGCGAGCCCACCGTGGGTCTTGCCATCTTCCAGTTGCCCGGATCCAACGCTCTGGAAACAAAAAAGGCGGTGGTCGACACCATGGAAAAACTGAAGAGGCGTTTTCCTGAGGGCCTTGATTACAATATGGTCTATGACACCGTTGTGTTCGTGCAGCAATCCATCAACGCGGTGGCCAAGACTCTATTCGAGGCCATCCTGCTGGTCTTGCTTGTGGTTGTATTATTTTTGCAGAACTGGCGCGCCTCTGTCATTCCGCTGCTTACCGTACCGGTCTCCTTAATTGGCACGTTTGCCGTCATGGCCGCTATGGGTCTGTCCCTGAACACCTTGTCGTTATTCGGCCTGGTGCTTGCTATCGGTATCGTTGTGGATGACGCCATCATCGTGGTAGAAAACGTGGAGCGCCATATCGCGGCAGGATTATCGGCCCGGGACGCCACCCGGAAAGCCATGGATGAAGTGGTAGGCCCCATCATTGCCACCGCGCTAGTTCTGGTCGCGGTGTTTGTGCCCACCGCCTTCATAACCGGCGTTTCGGGTGCATTCTACAAGCAGTTTGCGCTGACCATTGCGGTTTCCACGGTGATCTCGGCGTTCAACTCTCTGACCCTGAGTCCGGCCTTGTGCGCTGTGCTGCTGGATCGCGCACATGGCGACAAGGACTGGTTCACTCGGCTGATCGATCGCCTGTTCGGCCGTTTTTTCGCCGGCTTCAATCGGTTCTTCAATTCGTTCAGCGAAGGTTACGCGCGCCTGGTCGGCAGGTTGATTCGCATGACGGCTGTGGTGCTGGTGCTCTATGTGGGACTCAATGGGCTCAATTTTCTGGCCTTTGAAAAAGTGCCGACGGGCTTCATTCCTCAGCAGGATCAGGGTTACCTGATTTTGTATGCGCAGCTGCCAGACGCAGCTTCGCTCGCTCGCACCCAGGAAATGGTTCAGCAGGCTAACCGCATCGTTCTGGAAACGAAAGGCGTCAAGCATCTGAACGCCTATGCCGGCTTTTCCATCTTAAGCGGCTCGAGCCAGTCCAACGTCGCCACGATGTTCGCCCGGCTCGATGATTTCGACCAGCGCGCCGGTCACCCGGAGCTTCATGCCGATGCGGTCATCAAAAGTCTTCAGCAGCGGCTCGCCCAGGTCGAAGGTGCCCACATTGCCGTATTTGCTCCGCCTCCGATCCGGGGTATGAGTTCGGTAGGCGGTTTTAAGCTGCAAGTTCAGGATCGCACTAATGCCGGTATTGAGGCGCTGCAAAGCACCGTCAACGAGCTCATCGCCAAGGGCAATCAGCAACCTGGTCTGGCCGGGCTGTTTACGACCTTCCGTGCGTCAGTTCCGCAACCTTTTCTGGACGTGGATCGTACCCGGGCCAAGTCTATGGATGTGCCCTTGAAAGAAGTGTTCGACACCTTGCAGATCTATCTGGGTTCGATGTATGTGAATGATTTCAACAGTTTTGGCAGAACATATCAGGTGGTGGCACAGGCCGATTCAGAGTTTCGCATGAAACCGGAGGACATCATCGAACTGAAAACACGGAATCTGCAAAGCGGCATGGTACCGCTGGGGTCTCTCATGTCGGTTAAGGAAATTACCGGACCCGACAAGATCACACGCTACAATATGTATCCGGCTGCGGAAATTAACGGCGGCACCTTGCCCGGCGTCAGCTCCGGCCAGGCGATTACTGTCATGAACAAATTGCTGGGTGCAGAGCTGCCGCCGGGATTCGATTTTGAATGGACTGAACTCAGCCTACAACAGGTCTTGGCCGGAAACGTCGCCCTGCTTGTTTTTCCGCTGAGTGTGATCTTTGTGTTTTTGGCCTTGGCAGCCCAGTATGAAAGCTGGTCATTACCGTTTGCAGTGATCCTGATTGTGCCCATGTGTATTCTGTCCTCCCTGGCCGGTGTGTGGTTGCGCGGTATGGACAACAACATCTTCACCCAGATCGGCTTCATCGTATTGGTGGGATTGGCCAGCAAGAACGCCATTCTAATTGTGGAGTTTGCCAAGCGGCGCCAGGAGGGCGGGCTTAACCGTTTCGAAGCGGCGGTGGAAGCCGCGCGGATCCGTCTGCGGCCCATTCTGATGACCTCATTCGCCTTCATCATGGGCGTGTTTCCGCTGGTGATAGCCCAAGGGGCGGGGGCAGAATCGCGGCAGCTATTGGGCACCGCCGTGTTCAGCGGCATGCTGGGCGTGACTTTGTTCGGTCTCCTGTTAACGCCGGTGTTCTATGTGATTGTGCAGGGCTTGGCACAACGCTGGCAGTCCTCCAAACAAAAGGCTAAGGGTTTGTTGACCGATGAGCCCCACTTATGAACCAAGGAATAAAGATGTACTCCGCAGAATTTCGCCCTGTCATCCAACTTGGGCTTATGTTTGAACGAAGCAGGGTTTTTGGTCAGGCTTTCCTCTGCGCGGCTGCATTAAGTGCCTGCGCGGTAGGTCCCGATTATAAAACCCCGACAACCGATGCCGGTCCAGCCTTCGCCAATGCCGCCCATCCGGAATTTTCTGCGCAAGCTGTGGACGTAGCGTGGTGGAAGCTGTTTGAAGATAGGGAGCTAACCGAACTTGTAGATCAGACGGTACGGCAAAACCGTGATCTCCAGACCGCCCGCGCCAATCTTCGTGAGGCACGGGCTCTCTATATGGAAGCTGGGTTGAATCTGGCTCCTATTGTGACCTCGCACGCCAATTATAACGAGCAGAAGCGCAGCGTCGCCGCACTGAACAACCGGGCCTTCGTGCCACGTGAGCTGAAGC
Source organism: Methylobacter sp. (assembly GCA_028714995.1). Taxonomy (GTDB): domain Bacteria; phylum Pseudomonadota; class Gammaproteobacteria; order Methylococcales; family Methylomonadaceae; genus Methylobacter_A. Next base: position 13,831 of record JAQTLI010000022.1, read on the forward strand.
TTTACAACATCGGTTTCGATGCTTTCTGGGAAGTTGATTTCTTTGGCCGCGTGCGCCGCGACGTGGAAGCGAGCAGCGACGAAGTCGATGCGCAGGAAGCCAGCCTTCGGGATCTCGGCGTCAGCCTGATCGCCGAAGTGGCCAGAAACTATTTCGAATTGCGCGGACTGCAAAATCAGTTGGCCGTGGCCAAAAAAAATGCCAAAAACCAGGCCAAAACGCTGGAAATAACCCGGGTCAGACTCGAAGGCGGGCGTGGTACCGAGCTCGATACGTCAAGGGCAGCA
>JAQTLI010000023.1 GCA_028714995.1 Methylobacter sp.
GTGTTGGGGAAGATTTTGAGACTTATCCACGTACCGAATGTGAAGATCAGCAAAAGCTTAATGCCTCCGGTACAGATTTGTTGTTTCAGCCGGCTGTTTCAGAGGTTTATGCACCGGATGCCAAAACAGTTGTGTCGGTAGCCGGGTTGTCAGAATTGCATTGCGGCACTTCAAGGCTAGGCCATTTTGACGGTGTTGCAACAATCGTCTGCAAGTTATTCAATATGGTGCAACCGGATATTGCCTTATTTGGATTAAAAGATTTCCAGCAAATGACAGTGATACGGACTATGGTCAGGGATCTCAATGTTCCCGTCGAAATTATCGGTGTGGAAACGGTCCGGGAAGCAAGCGGCCTGGCAATGAGTTCCAGAAATGGCTATTTGACTGCAGAGGAAAGAATAATCGCTGCAAAGCTGTATCAATCGTTATGTGAGGCACGCGATGCCATTTTGGCTGGTAGTCAGGATTATGATGAAATAGAGCGGCATGCTTTGCTGTTTTTACAGGAAGCTGGTTTTCATCCGGATTACTTTAGTGTATGCAGGATGAGTGATTTAAAAAAAGCAGGTGCAGGCGACGTAGATCTGGTTTTGTTGGTAGCGGCACGCTTAAATAAAACCCGGTTAATTGATAATATTTGTTTTTCCAGAAACTCCCTCAGTCCCCATTTGTCATAGGGGAGGACGAAAGCTGGGGGATTTAAATGCTAAAAGTTGATGCATTGTCGCTAATAATGGATAATGCCCGGTTCTCAAAGGTATTTATTTAGTTTTTATTATGCAAATCACGATGCTTAAGGCGAAATTACATAGGGCCACGGTGACCCATTCAGAATTGGGTTATGAGGGTTCTTGTGCGATTGATGGCAATATTCTCGATTTATCGGGTATCAGAGAATATGAGCAGATACAGATTTACAATATCAATAACGGTGCGCGGTTTACTACCTATGCCATTCGTGCCGAAGAAGGATCCGGGTTGTTTTCAGTTAATGGCGCGGCTGCCCGTCTGGCATGCCCCGGTGATCTGATTATTGTTTGCACATTTGCAATGTTGGATCAAAAGGAAGCGGAAAAACATAAGCCTACGTTGATTTATTTTAATGAAAAAAACGAGATTCTGCGTTCAGCCAGTTCCATCCCCGTTCAAGCCGCTTGACTGTAGTTCGCTTGACTTCTTGGCCGTCAACCACAAATACTCCAAACAGGCATCGACGCTTTTAAATAAGAAAGAGTCGATGCAGTCGTTTTAATACCTCCTTCATAGTTGCCTGATTTTTTACTTAGTGACATAAGCGAGCAGAAAATTTCTAATTTGTACCCGCGCTCAGAAACATCAATTTCATTACTAGCTTCGGTCAGCGTTGTCGAGACTACCAAAGGCAGGCGCATTAGGCCACATTGCATCAGAGGCCTGTTCTCTGTATCCTGCACAGCATGCAAATAAATCTAATCTCAGTAGGAAACCGTATGCCAGGCTGGGTGCAGCAAGGCTACGATGAATATGCCAAGCGTCTGCCCCGTGAATGCGAGCTGGTGCTTAAAGAAATTGCGCCGGGCAAAAGAACTAAAAACAGTGATGTTGCCAGAATTGTAAAAGAGGAAGGCGATAGGATGATTGCGGCGATTCCGCAAGGTACTCATGTGGTAACCTTGGATATCCCCGGAAAACCCTGGACAACTCCAGATCTGGCACAGGCAATGCAGCGTTGGCTGGAAAGCGGGCAGCATGTTTCTTTGTTGATCGGCGGCCCGGAAGGTCTAGCCGATTCCGCCAAACAAATGGCGCGTGAATCCTGGAGCTTGTCAAAATTGACGTTTCCTCATCCGCTGGTGCGGATAGTCGTGGCCGAACAGCTTTATCGCGCTTGGAGTATTCTTCATAATCACCCGTATCATCGCTAATGACAGTACAGATTATTCTTGCTTCAGCCTCTCCCCGTCGAAAGGAGCTGCTAGATCAAATTAAAGTCACTTATGCTGTTAATCCGGTTGATCTTGATGAGACACCTCGGCCCAGTGAATCGCCGCTGGACTATGTGCAGCGGTTAGCTGCGGAGAAGTCGGCGGCCTGTGTTGCGCAACTGGGGGCGGGATTGCCGGTTTTAGCCGCAGATACTGCCGTTGTTTTGGGTGATTTGATTATGGGCAAGCCTAAGGATCGAGATGAAGGGCTGGCGATGTTGAGGCAGTTGTCCGGTAAAACCCATCAGGTTTATAGTGCAATTTCGCTCAGAGGGCGTGAACATGGTCAGGCAGTAAGTATTACCGATGTGTCTTTCAGGCAGTTGACGGAACGCGAAATAGCGGCCTATTGGCAAAGCGGAGAACCGGTCGATAAAGCCGGTAGCTATGCCATTCAAGGGCTAGCCGGCGTATTTGTGGAGTCGATAAAAGGCAGCTTTTCCGGCGTAGTCGGCTTGCCGTTGTTTGAAACTGCGGATCTATTATCCAAACAAGGAATAGAACTTTTCAATGAGTGAAGAAATTTTAATCAACGTTACTCCACCTGAGACTCGTGTTGCAGTTATTGAAAATGGCGTTCTGCAGGAATTGATCATTGAAAGAGGCCGGCAGAGAGGGCTGGTGGGTAATATCTATAAAGGCGAAGTATGCAGGGTTTTGCCCGGCATGCAGGCAGCTTTTGTTGATGTTGGTTTGCCCAGGGCGGCATTTCTTCATCTTTCTGATTTATGCGCCAAGGACCTGGAAAAAAAAGGTTCGGAAAACATCGAACATTATTTGCATGAAGGTCAGCATATTATTGTGCAGGTGGTCAAGGATCCTATAGGCAGCAAAGGCGCGCGATTAACCACAGAAATATCGATACCGTCACGATTTCAGGTATATATGCCCTATTCGAACAATTCCGGGGTGTCGCAACGGATTGAATGCGAAGCAGAACGGGTGCGGTTAAAAAACTGTCTGGAGTCATTCAGGCTGGAGCGTAAATGTGGCGGCTTTATTGCGAGAACGGCGGCGGAATGTGTGGAAGAAGTTGTATTGATTGCCGATATGACGTTTTTGCTGAAACTGTGGGAGTCTATATCAGCCAAGATTCCTACTGCTAAGTCCAAGCAGCTTATTCATAAGGATTTGCCTCTGAGCATCAGAACCTTGCGGGACTTATATAAAGAAGGTATTGAAAGAGTTCGAGTGGATTCCAAAGAAACCTATCATCGATTGGTTGAATTTGCGGAGACTTTTGTACCTGAAATAGTCTCTCTTATCGAGCATTACACAGGGGCCTGTCCGGTTTTTGATATATATAGTGTTGAAGATGAAATTCAAAAAGCGCTGGAGCGTAAGGTTAGCCTGAAATCAGGTGGGCATCTGGTGTTTGACCAGACCGAGTCGATGACCACTATTGATGTGAATACCGGAGGTTATGTCGGCGGACGCAATCTGGAAGAGACTATTTTCAAAACCAACCTTGAAGCAGCGCAGACAATTTCCCGGCAGCTCAGATTGAGAAATCTGGGTGGCATCATTATTATCGATTTTATCGATATGCAAAGTGAAGATCACAAAAGGCAGGTTTTGCAAGCGCTTGAGCGCAATTTAGAAAAAGATCACGCGAAAACCAAAATTACTGAGGTTTCTGCGCTGGGTTTAGTGGAGATGACGCGTAAAAGAACCCGGGAAAGCCTGGAGCATATACTTTGTGAAACTTGCAGCGCCTGTGGTGGACGGGGAGTTTTAAAAACAGCGGAATCGATGTGTTTGGAAATATTTCGGGAGATTATTCGTGAAGTCAGGCAGTACAACGTCCAGAAATTACTGGTTCTGGCATCCAATGAAGTTGTGGAGATGTTGCTCGATGAGGAAGCGGATATGTTGGCTGAATTAGAAGCCTTTCTGGGTGTGCAGATCAAATTCAGGGCAGAGGCAGAATATAATCAGGAACAGTATGATGTTGTGTTGCTTTAAGGCGCAAGATTTTTTATTACAGTGGATACCACGTTTTCAACACATTGAAAATATTAAACATCTATCTCCGTGTTTTCTATGGTTCTGTTTTTTTATGGCAAAGATGAAATACATTTACTATTTTTTAACCTTGCACCTTTAAGCTTTAACCTTCTTTAGTGATTCATCATATTACGCGTGCAACGCGGCATCTCATTTTCTGGTCTTTGATCGCGGCAGCTTTCGGCTTGACGGGCGTGCGATTGTTACTGTCTGAGCTTGAGGACTATAAATCCAATTTGGCGACCAGCATCAGCGGGTTTATTGGTTCACCGGTAAAAATAGGCCGGTTAGGGACAAATATGCGTGGATTTACTCCTCAGTTGGTGCTAAAGGATATCGATATTTCAACCCGGGCTGTCCCTGCCCGTCCCCCTTCGGGCGCTACACGTGCTAATCCGCTCCAGGCGGATTTCTCATCTGTTGTTGCAGATGAGAAACCGGCAATTCAGCTCAATGAAATACGCTTGAGTATTAATTTGCTCGATATGCTGATTAGCAGGGATATGTTGTCCTCGTCGAGAGTCACGGTGATTGGCGCTAAACTTGCCATAAAGCGCAAACAAGATGGAAGCATTGTTATTCTAGGTTTAAACGTCAGTGAAGGACAGCCTCAGTGGTTATTGCGGGGCGGAAAATACGAGGTTTTGCAAAGTGAAATCATTTGGCAGGATGAAAAAAACAACAGTCGGCCGCTATTATTCGATGCGGTAGATTTGGTGATCATCAATGATGGAGAGCATCACCGCATTAATATGCTCACCAAGTTGCCGAAAAAATATGGCGATACATTAAGAGTATCTATGGATTTTGAAGGCAATGCATTTGAGCCTCCAACTACGCAAGGCACCGTTTATATCGAGGGTGAAAATATAAACTTGCCTGAATTGGCAGCGGTTGATTTGCCGTTAAATATGAATATCACTTCCGGCATGGGTAACCTCAAAGTCTGGAGTAATTGGCAGCATTCGCAACTGGTATCGGTGGATGGTGTGGCGCAACTTCAGCAAATGAAACTTATTCGGCAGGATAAAAGCGAGTTTCCCGTTAAACAGCTGAAAACCCGGTTTCATTGGAATTTGAATGATACGCAGTGGCGACTGGATGTCAAAGATTTTGAGCTGGAAACCACTGATACTATAGACTCAAGTACTCTAAAGGGTATAACTAAGAAATGGCCATCTGCCGTATTTAGCGTTTCCGGCCAGCGCACAGAAGATAATGTATTGCATAAGATAGGTTTGTCTGTCGAGTCTGTGGACTTACAGGAAGCATCAGCAATAGCGCAGTTTTTTGCTCCGCTGTCAAAAGAACAGCTGAACCTGCTGGCGCAAGCCGCACTCAAAGGATCGTTAGAAAATTTCTCACTGTTTGCCGATCTGGATACAAAATCTGTTGCAGTAAACGGCAGATTCGCCAAAATCAGTGTTGCATCGTTGTTCGAAATTCCTGGAATAGAGAACTTGAGCGGGCAAATAAAAGGTAGTGATAAGCAGGGTGTTGTTCGTCTGGAGACTAAAGATGCTCAAATAACGTCCCAAGGTTTGTTTCGTGCCCCTCTGCCTGTCAATAGCCTTAAAGGTGTTGTTGCCTGGCAGCAGACAGAAAATAATTGGACGGTGTCCAGTCAAATGGTGGAGCTGGATTCCTTGGGATTCCATAGTAAAAGCCGCTTGAACATAAATATTCCAAAAACGAAAGATCTTGTTTTTATGGATCTGCAAAGTTCATTTGTTGGCGATAATGCTAGCCAGGCCATACATTATTTGCCGGTTGGCATTATGGATGATGAGGTTGTTGCCTGGCTGGATCATGCTGTTGTTAGTGGACGTGTGACCAACGGAGGCTTGCTGGTCTACGGTAATTTGAGGGATTTTCCGTTTACCGGTGGGCAAGGCGTTTTTGAGGCTGTATTTAATGCAGATCAGGTTGAACTGGCATACGATCCGCAATGGCCTCATATAACCGACATGGGCGCTGAAGTCTTGTTTTTACAGGACAGTCTGAAGGTTAATGTTCATCAAGGACAAAGTGATAAGGTAATTATTAAACAAGCAGAAGTCACTATTCCAGCACTGGATGATAGTAAGCATGTGCTGATTCAGGGCGAGGCCGAAGGGGAAATCGGCCAAGTTTTAAGCTTTATGCAGCAAACACCGCTGAGTTCGCCGGTGGATTCGTTGTTGGAAAGCATTATCCCGGAAGGGAATACCCGCGTCACGTTGGATCTTAAAATTCCTTTATATGAAAATGTGCCAACCAAGGTAGATGGAACGGCGCAGCTGAAAGATGCCAAGCTGATCGTGAAATCACTTGATTTGGCGGTAAACAAAATTGATGGCGAATTAAAGTTTAATGAACAAGGTGTTTATAGCGATACTATTCATGCGGCCGCTTTAGGAAACCCTATTCAAATTAATATCAAAAGCACCGATAACCAGACCATTGTCAATGTAGCAGGTCGTGCCGGAGTGAGTGATTTGAAGTCGCAATTCAAAATGCCCTGGTGGGACAAGTTTGAAGGAGCTGCAGATTATCAGTTAAAGCTGAGGCTGCCTTATGATGATGGCTTGCCGGAACTCATTGTGGAATCGACGCTGGCGGGCATGGCTCTGGATTTGCCGGGGGAACTAGCCAAAACCAAGGATCAGCAAAGACCTTTGACAATGGGAGTTAGCCTTGCAGATAAGTTGGTAATGCCGGTGGTATTAAATTACGACGATAAACTGAAAGCTGCAGTGCAGTTAAATACAAAACAACAGAAAATTTATTCAGGACATATTCTTGTTGGTACAGGTGATGTTACTCAGAGCCAGGAAGCTGGATTAAAGCTGGAAATCAACCGTGACCAATTGGTTCTGCAAGACTTGGTTGGTTTTTCGCTTGCTCATGATATGGATAATGGAGCCAGTGACCGCGCCAGTCCCCGACTGTCCAGCAGCATACGTACCATCCTTGGCGATATCAGCGAGATAAAGATTCATAGTAATTATGCGCTGTGGAAAAACACACCGATAGGTGTGTTTGATCTGACATTAAATCGAGAAGGTAGTTTTTGGATTGGCGATATTGGCAGTTCATTCGCAAAGGGAAAAGTTCAGATTCCGGATGACTTTACAGGTTCTGACAGAATCATCCTTGATATGGAGGTACTTGATATTTCCGCATTAAAGCATGTGAAGTCTCAGGGCGACGCGCGGGAGCCAGGGCTTTCGCCAGATCTCCTGCCTTTGTTCAATGTAATCAGTCATAAAACGCTGTGGCAGTCGGTTGATCTGGGGAGGTTGACATTGGAAACCGAGCGCATACCGGGCGGTATGGGTTTTAAAAATTTAGTGTTAACAGGAGCTGGACTGAAGCTTGCATTGACAGGCGGTGACTGGAAAGCCGGGGGTGGGCAATCTAAAACCCATACGGAAGGTCGTCTGGAGTTGGCTCGAACCGGTGAGTTTCTTAAGCAGTTGGGAATTACAAAAGACATGACTGAAACCAGTGCGGTTGTTGATTTTGCAGTTAACTGGGATGCGGCGCCGTACCAGTTTTCGTTAGCGGCATTGAAAGGTCGTGTGGAAGTTAATCTTAACAATGGACGTATTTTAAGCATAGAGCCTGGATTCGGCAGGGTGCTTGGTATGCTGGCGATGGCTCAGTGGATCAAACGGGCGCAGCTTGATTTTAGTGATGTGTATAAGGAAGGCTTGACCTTTGACAGCATTAAAGGGCATTTTGATTTATTAAATGGAATAGCATCAACCCATGATTTAGTGGTTGATGCCATTCCTGCAAAAATCACCATCAATGGAGATACTGACCTCATTAACCAAACCGTTGATCACATTGTTGATGTGACGCCTAAAAGTGCAGATGCCGTACCTATTGCTGGTACAATTATGGGTAAAGTGGCCGCTTTAATTGGGCGGTCTTTGACGGGTAAAAACCAGGAAGGGTTTTTCTTCGGATCTCAGTATCTGGTGAAGGGTTCGTGGGGAAATGCGGAAATTATTCCAATGCATAAGAACGATGGAGTGCTGCAGAAAACCTGGAATAGCATTACCAGCTTTCCATGGCTGCAGCAACAAGAAGAACAATAAGGAGAGATAACATGAATAGATGTGCGGCCATACAAATGGCATCAAGTCCTAATGTAAGCGCTAACTTGCTAGTAGCCGAAAAGCTTATAGCTGAAGCAGCCACGGCGGGATCAAAACTGGTAGCTTTACCGGAAAATTTTGCCCTGATGGGAGAGCATGAGCTAGACAAGATTAAAATAAGAGAGGTCGATGGTTCGGGACCGATTCAGGACTTTTTGGCCACAGTTGCTAAAAAATATTCTGTCTGGGTGGTCGGTGGCACCATTCCAATAGTGGGCAACGATAGCAATAAAGTCCGGGCAGCTTGCCTTGTTTATAACGACAAAGGCGAGCGGGTTGCGCGTTACGATAAGATGCATCTGTTTGATGTCAATGTTCCGGGGACGAGTGAAGTTTATCGGGAATCAGATTCAATTGAAGCAGGCGCTGAACCGCTGGTTATTGACACGCCTTTTGGTAAGCTGGGTATTGCAGTTTGTTACGATCTGCGGTTTCCCGAGTTTTTTCGTAAAATGAGCATGATGGGCGTAGAAATAGTTGCGATTCCTTCTGCTTTCACCGCAGAAACAGGCGCCGTTCACTGGGAATTGCTGCTTCGTGCGCGCGCTGTAGAAAACCTGTGTTATGTGATTGCGCCAAATCAGGGCGGTTTTCATGTTAATGGCCGAAAAACTTTTGGGCATAGCATGATTGTCGATCCGTGGGGTGTGGTGCTGGATTGTTATAAGACCGGCGGAGGTTTTGTATCTGCCGAAATAAATCTTGATCGTCTGGAAAAAGTCCGGGGTGCATTTCCGGCTTTAAATCATCGTCGATTTTGTGAATAGAGTGATTAATATGCATGGTATGGCTAAAATTTTTAGTCTCGTTTTATTGCTTGTTACGTTCTTGGTTTCCTGTGGTACGGTGGAAGACGGTCGTTATCGGGATACTGAATTATTGGAGCGTCCGCCCACTGTAGCGGTCGACAAGAAAGCCGGAGAATCGCTTCAAGTTGACGATAGTGTAATTCCAAGAAAAAAATATAAATCGGGCTTGGGTGATGATGTTTATATGCCCGTGTCGACGTCAGCGAAACTGAAAATAAAACAGCGTATCGATGATGCATGGTATACGCTGAATCTGGCATTAAAACAAAGTGAAATCAAGATCACCGATCATGAGCGTGATAAAGGTTTTTATTATGTCAGTTACAATCCGGGTACTTTTTTTGAACAAATGACCGGCTTTGTTGATAAAAAGCATAATGAGCAGAACGACGCAATATATCTGTTAACCGTAAAAGAAGATGGGGCTGAAACAGAAGTAACCGCGACTGTAGCGAATCCGTCTGAACAGAGCAGTGCGGGTAAAAATGGAGCGCATGGAGGCACTGAGGAAGGTGCGGAAGACTTGATGCAACAATTGTATAAAACCCTGCGTGATGATTTAAAAGAAGAATAACAAAGGTAATAAATTCAAGGAGTTTTTTACCTTGAATCTTTTAGCTTTTATTTTAGGACGGCCCAAGGGCTACTCCCTGCACTTAAATTTAAAGATGTGATGGAAATATTAAACCTTGCAAGACAATCTATTCTGATGCCTGCCGGTATACAGGATGGCGATATTGAAAAGATTATGAGCCGGTTGCTCAGTTCATCGGTTGATGCGGCGGACATCTATTTTCAGTCCAGCCATTTTGAATCCTGGGTAATGGAAGGCGGCATCATTAAAGAAGGCAGCCATAATATCGAGCAGGGTGCCGGAGTACGTGCGGTATCCGGCGAGAAAACCGGCTTTGCCTACAGTGACCGGATTGAGCTGCCGGTGCTGCTGGAGGCTGCTAATAATGTTAAAGCCATCGTCAGGCAGGGACAGGAGGCTCAAGTCGGACTGACCAAGGCGGCAAACTGGCCTCAGTATTATGCCCCGCTTAACCCATTAAAATCCTTGGCGGATCAACAGAAAATTGATTTATTGCGCAGGGTTGACAGCGAAACCCGTAAACTGGATAGTCGGATTGAAGAAGTTATCGTCAGTCTGGTCGGCGTGCACGACAGTATTCTGGTGGCAAGCCAGGACGGCTCTCTGGTTGCCGATGTGCGGCCATTGGTGCGGATGAATGTTACGGTTATCGTAGTACAAAACGGACAGCGCGAACAGGGGAGCATGGGTGGCGGCGGCCGTAGTGATTACAGCTATTTTATCGACCAGAATACAGCACTGGAATATGGCCGCGAAGCCGTCAGGCAGGCATTGGTTAATCTGGAAGCTGTGGATGCGCCAGCCGGCAATATGACGGTAGTGCTGGGGCCGGGCTGGCCGGGTATTCTGCTGCATGAGGCCATAGGCCATGGTCTGGAAGGCGATTTTAATCGCAAAGGCACATCGGCATTCAGCGGTCGCGTCGGCGAGCGGGTGGCATCCGATTTATGTACGGTAGTCGATGATGGCACCTTGCCGGGACGGCGCGGCTCGTTGAGTATTGATGATGAAGGCACGCCCACAGAAAAAACTGTATTGATCAAAAACGGCATCCTGAAAGGCTATATGCAGGATAAGCTCAATGCCCGGTTGATGGGCGTTAAACCTACCGGCAATGGCCGCCGGGAATCCTACGCGCATTTACCAATGCCGCGCATGACCAACACCTATATGCTGCCAGGCCAGCATAATCCTGAAGAAATTATAAGGTCAGTAAAAAAGGGTCTGTATGCCAAAAACTTTGGCGGTGGACAGGTTGATATTACCTCCGGTAAGTTTGTATTTTCCGCCAGCGAGGCCTATTTGATCGAAAATGGCAAAATAACCCGTGCGGTTAAAGGCGCAACATTAATTGGCAACGGCCCCGATGTATTAACCAGGGTTTCTATGGTCGGCACCGATCTGGAGCTAGATAGTGGTGTCGGCACTTGCGGCAAGGACGGGCAGAGTGTGCCGGTTGGCGTAGGGCAGCCTACCTTGAAGATTGACGGGTTGACGGTTGGCGGAACCAGCGTTTAGCCATGTAGGGTGCGCATCGCGTACCATTTTTCTACACAGAATTAGAGAAAACAGTGCAAAATCAGGAACAAATCAACCAGTTAAAAAATACCGTTCAGGATATATTGGACGAGGCAACAAAGCAGGGCGCCAGTGCGGCAGAAGCGGGCTTGAGCCAGGAAAATGGCTTATCCGTATCGGTTCGCCTGGGCGATGTCGAAACCATAGAACATCATTGCGGTCAGGGGCTGGGAGTAACAGTGTATTTTGGCCAGCGCAAAGGATCAGCCAGCACCACGGATTTGTCGCCAGTTTCAATCAAGGAAACGGTCAGTGCGGCATGCAGCATTGCCCGTTACACCAGTGAAGATGAGTGTTCAGGTCTGCCGGAACAAGAGCTGCTGGCCACCGAATTTCCTGATCTTGATCTCAATCATCCGTGGAATGTTGGTGTTGATGAGGCGATTGCTCTTGCCATTGAATGTGAAGATGCAGCGCGTTTTTATCATGCGGAAATCAGCAATTCCGAAGGCGCTTCGATCAATACGCATCAGGGTATTCGCGTCATGGGCAATACGCTGGGTTTTCTGCAGGGCTATGCCGCAACCCGTCATTCCTTGAGTTGTTCGGTATTGGCACAGCGTGGCGACAGCATGCAGCGCGATTACTGGTACACCGTGGCAAGAAATGCAGTCAATCTGGAATCGGCTGTCGAAGTAGGTAAAAAAGCGGCCGAGCGAACACTCCGCCGTTTGCAGGCTCGTAGCTTAAGCACGCGGCAGTGTCCGGTGCTGTATTGCGCGGAAGCGGCTTCCGGTTTGCTCAGTTCGTTTATCGGCGCAATCAGTGGTGGCAATTTATATCGTAAATCAACATTCCTGCTGGATGCATTGGATACTCAAGTCTTCCCTGAATTTGTCCACATCCACGAGCAGCCCTACTTGAAAGGAGCTTTGGGTAGTAGCGCGTATGACGGTGAAGGCGTTGCTACTCAAACGCGCGATATTGTCAGCGACGGAATTTTGCGCGGTTATGTGTTGAGCACTTATTCCGCCCGCAAGCTGGGGCTGCGCAGCACGGGTAATGCCGGTGGCGTGCATAATTTAACGATAGATACCGGTATGCTTGATTTTCAAGGGATGTTAAAGGAACTGAATACTGGTTTGCTGGTTACCGAGTTGATGGGGCAGGGGGTCAATATGGTGACCGGCGATTATTCGCGTGGTGCGGCAGGATTCTGGGTGGAAAACGGTGAGATTCAGTATCCGGTCGAGGAAATCACCATTGCCGGTAATCTGAAAGACATGCTTAAAAACGTCATTGCCGTGGGCAATGACGTCGATTATCGTGGCAATATCCGTACCGGCTCTATACTGGTTGAGCGGATGTCGATTGCCGGAGAATAAGTCATTGTATTGAAAGGGCGATTGCCTGATCGCCCTTTCAGATCATAAGCTTTTAACAATATCTTCTATCAACTGCGGCCCGCGATAAATAAGGCCGCTGTATATCTGCACCAGACTCGCCCCAGCTTCTAATTTTTCCTGCGCATCAGCGGCGCTTAAAATCCCTCCTGCCGCGATAATCGGAATCTTGCCATTCAATTCAGTCGCCAATTCCCGCACGACAAAAGTGGACTTTTCCTTAACCGGTGCGCCACTTAAACCGCCGGTTTCATGGGCAAGCGGATGGCCTGCAATCATGTCGCGGGCAATTGTGGTGTTGGTGGCAATCACGCCATCGATTTCAAATCCCAATAATAGCCTGGCGATATGGGTTATTTCTTCGACAGTCAGATCGGGCGCTATTTTCAGGGCTAAAGGCACGTATTTTCCGTGTTCCTGTTGCAGCTTAAGTTGCTCTTCTTTTAAGGCGGAAATAAGGCCTTTGATTTCATCTCCCTGCTGTAACTGACGCAGATTCTTGGTGTTCGGGGAAGAAATATTAATGGTGATGTAGCTGGCTGCGGTATAGGCCTTGCGCAAACCGATTAAATAATCGTCCGTCGCATTTTCAATTGGTGTATCGAAATTCTTGCCGATATTGATACCCAGAATGCCAGAATAGCGGCTTTGTTTTACTTGAGCCAGCAAGTGATCTATTCCCAGATTATTAAAACCCATGCGATTGATAATAGCCTGATGCTCAGGCAGTCTGAACAAGCGCGGCTTCGGATTGCCCGGTTGCGGGCGTGGCGTTACCGTGCCTATTTCCATAAAGCCAAAACCCAATGCGGCCAGCGCATCAATATAATCACCGTTTTTATCCAGACCGGCAGCAAGGCCAACCGGATTTTTAAAGCTTAACCCCATGACATTCACAGGCTTGTCCTGAACAGTGGGATAGAGTAGTTTTGATAAGCTGGAAAAATAGGCCGCATTTAGTAGTTTAAGCGTTACTTCATGAGCGGTTTCCGGATCTAGGGAAAATAACAGCGGACGTAGTAATGG
>JAQTLI010000024.1 GCA_028714995.1 Methylobacter sp.
CCGAAGATAATGCACATATCTGCACTTTTGCGTTTTGGCACTTCAAACCACGGCATAAGCTGTTTGGTTTGGGTGCCTAAAGGACCGCTGTTGACAAAATCCAGGCGTCCATTTACATCGCAATAACGCATACGGGTAAAGCAGTTGATGATAAAACGTAATTTCTCGACTCCCTTTAAATTGGATGACCAGACATTAGGCTTGTTACCGTACATTTGTTTCAAAAACGCCTGATAATTTGGACTTCTTAATGCCTGTTCTGCTATTAAAGCCATTTTTTTGGTTTTTTTAAAATCCCATTGGGGCGGCAGACCGGCATGGAGCAAGCAAAAATCATCGTTATAATGAAACAGTGGCCGATGCCTCAGCCAATCGATTAATTCATCACGGTCAGGCGCTTCAAGCACTGGAAGTAGCGAGTCTTTTTTATTGGATAATTTGTGTGCACAGGACGCTGCCAGTAAATGCAAATCATGGTTGCCGAGTACGGTAACTGCGGCTGTACCCAGTGATTTAACAAAGCGCAACGTTTCTAAAGATTTTGGCCCACGGTTAACCAGATCACCGGCAAACCAGAGCTGATCTGTGTGTTCATTAAAGGAAATGGTATCAAGGAGTCTTAATAAATCATCATAACAACCTTGGATATCACCAATAGCATAAATAGACATTACTAATGCAGGGTTCTGGGAATGGATAAGGTAAATTTGGGGACATCAGCGCTGAAATTATCGCCATCATCCGAATGCATAGTATAGTCACCCTGCATAGTGCCAACGGGAGTTTCAATCATTGCGCCGCTGGTATAGCGAAAGGTTTCGCCTGGTTTCAGATAAGGATGTTCGCCGATAACTCCGTCTCCTCTTACTTCCTGAATTTTGCCATTGGAGTCGGTAATGATCCAATGACGATTCAGTAACTTTGCCGGCACTTCGCCCGCATTAGTGATAGTGATGGTATAGGTAAAGACATAGCGATCCTCATCAGGAGAAGATTGAGCTTCTATAAATTGGGGGGTGGCTTTAACTAATATTTTGTTTTTTTCGTTCATTATTGGATCATATAGGTTATTTGTTGATTATTTGATCGTAACTTTTCATTAAACGCAAGCGACTATTCAGTATGAAACCTAAAGACTGCTTTTTATCGCATTATCAGGTTTATTGCCAGCAGCTTACCCTGAAGACGCTAAGAATTAATTGGCGGCTACAATGACGGGCAGGGTTAAGGGATACGACATTCTTTAGCATTGAAGACATGGTGAATTTATTGATTACCGCCGGTGCTGACGTTAATGCAGTTGATAAATATAACGTAACCGTTATGGTCATAGCAAAAAACAGCGCATGAAAAAAATTATTAAAATCCTGGGAACCGCAGGGGGCAAAAAGGCTCCACAAGTACCGATTGATGAAGCGACAGTAAAGAAAATGCTGAAGCCAAGCCAGCAGGACAACCGGAAGAGAAAAAATAATCAACGTTTTAATGAACTATTAGGATAAGACATTGCACATTCACATCTTAGGTATTTGCGGAACATTCATGGGCGGGCTTGCAGTGATTGCAAGACAGTTGGGATACGAGGTCAGCGGTTCCGATCAGAATGTTTATCCGCCCATGAGCACACAGCTTGAAGAACAAGGTATTCGGCTGATAGAAGGCTATCGGGCTGAAAATCTCGATTGCAAACCGGACCTGGTGATTATCGGCAACGCCATGTCACGCGGCAATCCGGAAGTTGAAGCGGTACTGAACAAAGGGTTGAAATACGTGTCGGGGCCTCAGTGGCTGGCAGAGCACGTGTTGCAGGACAAATGGGTGCTGGGCGTCGCCGGAACCCACGGCAAAACCACCACGACCAGCATGCTAAGCTGGATACTTGAGCATCAGGGCTTTAATCCCGGCTTCCTGATCGGCGGCATCCCATTAAACTTCGGCATTTCGGCGCGGCTGGGCAGCTCCGACTTTTTTGTGATTGAAGCCGATGAATACGATTCCGCATTTTTCGACAAACGCTCAAAATTCGTCCACTACCGCCCCCGCACCGCCATCCTCAATAATCTTGAATATGATCATGCCGATATTTTTCCAGACCTGGATGCCATCAAAAAACAATTTCATCATCTGGTCAGAACGGTTCCCAGCGAAGGCTTGATTATCAGCCCGGAGTCAGACGCGAATATAAACGATGTATTGGCTATGGGTTGCTGGACGCCGGTTGCAAAAACCTCTATTGACGGGGATGCGCAGTGGAATGCGAAATTGATCAAAGCTGACGGCAGTCAGTTTTCGGTGCTGTTTGAAAATAATGATCAGGGTTGCGTCGATTGGTCTTTGACTGGCCTGCACAATGTTTACAACGCCTTGTCCGCCATTGCCGCCGCCAAACATGTCGGCATCATGCCTGCGGATGCGATAAAAGCGTTGGGGCAATTCAAGAATGTCAAGCGCCGCATGGAAGTGATCGCCAAAATAAATGATGTGACCTTATATGATGATTTCGCACATCACCCGACCGCAATCCAGATGACGCTGGATGGTTTGCGCAAACAGGTGGGACAGGAACGCATCATCGCCATCGTAGAACCGCGCTCAAACACCATGCGGCTGGGCGTGCACACCAAAACGCTGGCAGAATCCCTGGGCAATGCCGATCTGGCCATCATCTACCAGCCGCAGAACATGGATTGGGATTTAAGCGAGCTGAAAAAATACGCCGGTAATATCGAAATCTGCCAGTCGCTGGATGGAATCATCGCCAAGCTCAAATTCGAAGCGCGTTATGGCGGACATTTCGTGTTGATGAGCAATGGCAGTTTCGGCGGGATATATCAACGTTTACAGGAAGCCTTGTAGAGGGCAACTCCTTTTGGAGGCCATTTTTCCGTCGGCGCAATACCATACATTTTACCCACAAGGGACGCCTACAATCAGGAGTGAATCATGAGTCGTATCGTTTGGTTATTATTACTAAGCACGTTATTGTTTTCATCGTTCACTCAGGCAAAACCGTTAACCCGGGAACAGGTGCCCGAGCCCCTCAAACCCTGGATAGCCTGGGTATTGCAGGATAGCCCGGAACCCGAACCCGACTGTCCTTTTATCTACAACAGTTATGAGCAAAAACGCTGTGGCTGGCCTACAAGCATGCATCTGAGCTTAACAAATGAAAAGGGTGTTTTTTCGATAAGCTGGAGCTTGTATGAAGGTAGTTGGATTAGTTTGCCCGGGGATAAAAAACATTGGCCGCTTAATGTCACTGTAAATAACAAGACCGCGCTGGTTATGGATAGAAACGGCATACCGTCGGTTAAACTGGTTGGGGGTCAGGGTAATCCATTACAGTATCAAGTTAAGGGCGTGTTCTTATGGGACGCCATTCCGGACAACCTGAGCATTCCCGATGATACCGGACTGATTGATCTGCATATCAATGGGATGACCATACAAACGCCGACCATTAAAGACGGGCAGCTTTGGTTAAAAGAAAGTGAAACGGGGCTAAAAAAGCCGGAAAACATCCAAAATAATCTCGATATCCAGGTATTCAGAAAAATTACCGATGAAGTGCCGGTACAGGTTTTAACCCGTTTGGTGCTGGAAGTCTCTGGTGAACAACGTGAAGTAAAGTTGGCCAAGCCTATTCTGGATGGTTTTATCCCTCTGAGCATACAAAGTCCATTACCCGCCCGTCTGGAACCTGAAGGACAGTTATTGGTACAGTTACGCCCCGGTCGGTGGCAGATCGACATAACGGCGAGAAACAGCAAGGAACTGAATACGCTCCCGTTCCCGAATTCCAGCCAGGAAACCCAGGAAAAATGGCCTGAATCGGAAATCTGGGTATTTGAAGCGCGTCCCCAACTTAGGGTTGTTGAAGTCGAAAATCTTAGCGCCATAGATCCCAATCAAACCAACTTGACTGACGACTGGAAACGCTTCCCTGCCTATAAAATCAATCAGGGGCAGGCCATGGGTTTCAAAACGATACGCCGGGGTGACCCGGAGCCGGACCCCAATCAACTTAATTTGACCAGAAAATTGTGGCTGGATTTTGACGGCGAAGGCTATACCGTCAATGACACAATTACCGGCAAGATGACCAGCGGTTGGCGGCTTAATACCCTGCCGCAAACGCAACTGGGAAGAGTCACTTTAAACGGCAGCAACCAGTTTATTACTCAGGATAAAAACGGCAAGCAAGGCGTGGAAGTCAGAAGCGGCAGGATAGTGCTGAATGCGGACAGCCGTGTTACCGGTGATGTCAGTTCAACCAGTGCAGTGGGCTGGGAGCAAGGCTTTCACAATGTCAGTGCCGAACTCAATCTGCCGCCGGGCTGGCGTTTGCTGGCGGCCAGTGGCGTGGACAATGTGCCTGATAGCTGGATTTCCCGCTGGACATTGCTGGACCTGTTTCTGGTTTTAATTGCGGCGCTGGCAACAGGCAGGCTGTGGAATCCCTATTGGGGAGGCCTCGCCTTGGTAACACTGGTATTGATCTGGCATGAGCCGGGTTCGCCTCAGTTTGTCTGGCTGAACATTTTGGCCGCGATCGCCTTGATTAAAGTATTGCCGCAAGGCAGGTTTTTAATATTGATGCGCTGGTATCGCAATGTTTTCTGGCTGGTATTAATCATGGTGGCATTGCCTTTTATGGTGGAGCAGGTGCGCACCGGGCTTTATCCGCAGTTGGAAAAACCCTGGCAAGGTATCAATGTCCCGACTCCCCAATATAGCGACATGGCCGGGAAGGTGGCCGAAGCACCGGCGCCGCAAGCAATGAGCCAGATGAAGGAAGAAGCATTAAGGAAAGCGATGCCATCCCGGTATTCCACAGCTTATCCGGACACAGCCGTCGATTTTGAGCGCATCGACCCCAAGGCCAAGGTGCAGACAGGGCCGGGCTTGCCGCAATGGGAATGGAATAAAGTCATGCTGTCATGGAATGGTTCGGTTGATGCCCAGCAACAGATGCATTTATGGTATTTGTCGCCGACGATGACCATGCTGCTCAATTTCATCCGTGTGGTCTTAGTTGGACTGCTGGCTTTGCTGATGTTCGGGGTTGCAGAAAAATTCAGGTTTAAATCAGCTTCCCCCGCGACAACCTTGCTGCTGTGGTTTTTGCTGTTGCCGATGCTGTCCATGTCGTCACAAAATGGTTATGCCGATATTCCGGACAAAGCTGTACTGGATGAATTAAGAAGTAAACTGCTGGAAAAACAGCCGGCACCGGATTGTTTGCCGAGTTGCGTCCAGATTTCGCAAATGAAAATGACGATTACCCATGACAAGGAATTGGCTATTACGTTGCAGATCCATGCCCAGCAATCCGTAGCCATACCTTTACCTGCAGAATATGAACAATGGTTTCCTGATCAGGTGATTGTTGATGGTCAAATAGCCCAAAGGCTTTATCGCCATAACAACGGATTGTGGATTAACTTGAGTGAAGGCGAACATCAAGTTGTGCTCGGTGGAGCGACGCCCTTATTAAGTAAATTCACCCTGCCTTTGCCCTTAAAACCGAATTGGGTCAGCATCCAGAGTATCGGCTGGCAAGTCATCGGAGTGCAGGACAATAACCAGGTTGATGATTTTGTGCAATTTATCCGGGTAAACCAGGCTAAACAGGAGCAAAGCGGCTCCATTCTGGAGCAGGACGAATTGCCGCCATTAGTCAAGGTTGAGCGCACCTTGCAACTGGGCTTGGATTGGCGGGTTATCACCCGGATCATCCGTGTTTCACCTGCAGACTCAGCCGTAGCATTGGCCGTGCCTTTGTTGCCGGGCGAATCGGTTATAACTCCCGGTTTTCAGCTTACGGAAGGTAAGGTCGAAGTTAATATTGCAGCTCACCAGACCGAGATGCAATGGGAGTCTGCTTTAGAAAAGTCGGAAAAAATTGATTTTGTTGCTACCGAAACCGAGCAATGGACTGAAATATTAAAAGCTGATGTCAGCCCTATCTGGCATATTGAAACATCAGGCATCGCCATGATTCATCTGAATAACGATGCACAGTGGCTGCCGGAATGGCATCCCTGGCCGGGAGAAAAAATAACGTTGCAAATAACCCGCCCGGAAGCGGTAGAAGGACAAACCTTAACCATCGATAACAGCAGGTTAAGTATCAAGCCCGGGCAGCGTATGCAGGAGGCCGAATTAAATATCAGTCTGAGAAGTTCTCAGGGATCGCAGCACACGTTGACCCTTCCGGAAAAAGCCGTGTTGCAATCTGTCGCTATTAACGGAGCGACGCAACCGATCAGGCAAGTAGGCAGAAAGCTAACTGTGCCGGTTAACCCCGGCAAACAGGAAATTTCAATCAGCTGGCAGGAAGCAACGGGCATAGGCAGCATTATAAAAACACCGCTGGTGGATTTAGGGCTGGCAAGCGTCAACACTAGTCTGAATATCGGCTTGGGAGAGGATCGCTGGGTGTTGTTCGCATTCGGGCCAAAAATGGGGCCGGCAGTTTTATTTTGGGGCGTGCTGATCGTTATTTGTATCTTGTCGCTAGGTTTGGGCACAATCCGGCTGACCCCTTTAAAAAACTGGCAATGGTTTTTATTGTTGATAGGGCTCAGCCAGATACCGCTTGCATCGGCAGGGATCGTTATTGCCTGGTTAATGCTGTTAGGCTGGCGCAAGATTCAACCGGTTGCCGGCTCACGCTATTTTAATGTGCTGCAAATTGTTATCGGGGCTTTATCCCTGTTTTCACTGAGTATGCTGTTTTTAGCCGTCGAGCAGGGCTTACTGGGTTCACCCGAGATGCAGATTACCGGCAACCAGTCTTCAGCGTTTAATTTAAACTGGTATCAGGACAGAAGTTCACCACTATTACCGACAGCGACGTTGATTTCCGTGCCTTTGATAGTGTATCGATTATTGATGTTGGCATGGTCGCTATGGCTGGCAGTGTCATTACTCAACTGGCTGAAATGGGGCTGGGGGTGTTTTTCAAGCAACGGGCTTTGGAATAAAACCGTAAAGAAAAAGGAAGCATTAGCCGTAGCACCCGAAGAAAAGTGGTTAGCAGATGAGCCGAAAGAGAAGAATCAGTAAGAGCGACCGGTAAGCCGCCTTAATGTCAATTGCCGTTAAGTTAAGAAAAACCGCGTCATCCCGGCAGGGAATGTCGGGATGACATGTTGAGTGCAGTATAGCCAGATTCTTAAGTCCAACAAAACCATGTCAACCTTCCGCTTCCAGCAGTTTTCAGTTTTACAAAAACAATCAGGGATGAAAGTCTGCACCGATGCTGTTTTATTCGGCGCTATGGCTCCGGTCAATCATGGCGATCAGGTGCTGGATATCGGTACCGGCACTGGGGTGCTTTCGCTTATGGCTGCCCAGCTGGGGGCGGGGCAAGTGACGGCGGTGGAATTAACCCAACAGGCTTATGAAGAAGCCGACATTAATTTCAGTAACAGCCCGTGGGCGGAACGGCTTATGGTTGTGCATCAGGACATTCAAAGCTTTGCCTTAACGGCTGACCGGCAATATAACCTTGTCATCAGCAATCCGCCGTTTTTTGAAAATCACAGTAAAACCACAGACACCCTGAGAAATACCGCCAGGCACACCGATCAACTACCCTTTGCCGATTTGATCAGCATTGCCGGACAATTATTATCCCGGCAGGGCCTGTTTTATCTGTTGATTCCTGCTCACGCGGTAGCAAAGTTTTCTGTTCAGGCAGAAGCTGCGGGGTTTTATTTGGTCAAGCAAACCGATTTTCGTGGCTATGCACATAACGAAGCCAAAGTATCCGCACTGACTTTCAGTCGCACAGCGGAAGTGTTTATGGCAAGGATGTTGATGATCTATGAATCTCGCGGCGTTTACAGCCGGGACAGTGAAGCTTATTTAGCGGATTTTCTGTTGCGATTTGCCAAAGATCAGCAGTCAAGTCTGGAAGTTAAGGCTGATACGGCTATGCACCGCAACACCAGGAAAGCATAAAGGGCGACCAGCAGCTGGTCGCCCTTTATGTAGTTTAAACAATCACATCCCTGTGCAGGCTTATTTCGGTTTTTGGATGTAAACCCGATCAGTTAACGACGCGGTGTCCGCGGTTTCTCATACAGTTGGAATAGGCTCTTTTGTAGGCGGATTCTGTATCAAGGCCTTTATAAGCGCCGCCGCCGATACCGCCCGTTGCCGCACCGATGGCTGCACCTTTTCCGGGGTCGCCAATGATGGCACCTAATGCCGCGCCGCCAGCCGCACCGACCAAGCCGCCTACGCCTGCGCCGATGGCGGTTTCTTTAGCAGTGCCACCAGAGGAATGGCTCGCAAGGTCTTTACACTCAGCCATATCCTGGCTAATCCGGTAGGCATTAGGATCATTATAGGTATCGACGGTTGGTGTCCATCCGCCTTGGCTGTAACAACCCGAGATTAAAATGCTGCCTGTAAAAACGATGCTGGTTGTTAATTTTTTCATATCGATTTCCTTTAGTCGTGAGGTTTATGGTTAGGGTAGTTCATTATTTATGAATAAAGAATGAACAAAAACTACTTCTAGATTAGCTAAATTATAGTTCTCTTAAAACTTGTAGCGGGGATTTATTAACCACATCTTTCACCCCCCAACATCCGGCCAGGCCAACAAATAAAGCGCCGGTTAATGGAATAAGTCCCCACAAGTAGACATTCGTACTGTAATCCAAATGCATGACCTGTGTATAGAGGGCATAGAGGATGGCTTCTGAAATGACTACGGCTAACAGGCCGGAAATCAGCCCGAGCAGGCTAAACTCGATAATGTGGGTTTTTCTTAAAAATGAACGGTTAGCCCCCAGCGTTCTCATTAAAGCACCTTCATAAATCCGGTTATCCAAAGTGGAATAAACGGCGGCGAACAATACTGTAAATCCCGCCATTAAGGCGCAGTAAAGCAGATAGTTTATGGCTTGAGTCAGTTGGGTCAGAATGGTGTTGAATTGCTGCAAAATCAGATCGACTTCCAGAATGGTGGTGCTGGGATATTTTTTTACCAGCGTGTTTAAGAAGTTTTTTTGCGCCTCAGGCAAATAAAAACTGGTGATAAACGTACTGGGAAAAGCATCCAGTGTGCCGGGCGAAAAGATCATGTAAAAGTTCGGTTTCATGGTATCCCACCGAAGCTCGCGGATGCTGGATACTGTCGCTTTAAGCTGCTCACTGCCGACGGTGAAGGTTAAGTGATCGCCCAGCTTGATTTTTAAGCTTTTGGCCAGCTTCTGCTCAACGGAAACCAGTCCGGGTTGGTCATCATTCCACCAGTTTCCGGCTGTGATTTTATTGTCTTCAGGCAAATTTTTGGTCCAGGTAAGACTTAGTTCGCGATGCGTGGCGTTTTCGCCCTGCGTGTCCTTGCTGACCACTTGTTGCACCGGCGTGTTATTGATTTCTACCAGACGGCCCCTGACTACGGGGTAAAACTGGCTGCCGTTGATTTGTTGTTGTTGCAGCTCTTGCTGAAAAGTCGATTGTTGATCGGGGAAAATATTCAGCGCGAAATGATTGGGTGCATTAGCAGGCAATTGTTTATGCCAATCATTGATTAAGTCGGTGCGCACGGTAAAACTGAGCACCATAGCCACCAGCGTAACGCTGAAAGCCAGTATTTGGCTGACGCTGGCTCGGCGATTTCTTAACAAGCCCTGCAAGCCAAAACGCCAGGTCAGGCTCATGTGCGGCAACAGTTTCCGGCTTGCACTTAGCAGGCCATAAACCAGCAAGCCGAGCAGCAGCATAGTGCTCAAGCCGACACCGATAATGGTTGCCGTCATTTTAAGATCATCGGTATAGCGCCAGATCAATGCGCCGACAATGCCGATTGCCAAGCCATAGATTAGCCATGCGCTGCTGGGCAAAGGCTCTAGTTCGCGGCGCAACACCCGTAAAGGCGAGACTTTTTTAAGGCGCAATAACGGCGGCAGCGCGAAACCCAAAAGGATGGCCATGCCGATGATAAAGCCGAAAAAAACCGCCAGCAAACCGGGGCTGGCGACTTGCTGGGGTAATAACGATCTTAATAAATGGAACAGCGCTTCCTGTGCAAACCAGCCCAACAGGCAACCTATAGAGCTGGCTAATAAACCCAAAACGACAAACTGGGTGCCATATAGCCAGAGTATTTCGTTCTGTTTGCAGCCCAGGCAGCGCAGGATGGCGGTGGCGTTAAAGTGCCGTTCGGTATAGCGGCGGGTAGCCATGGCAATCGCCACGCCGGAAATCAAGATGACGATAATGCTGGATAAGCCCAGATAGCGTTCCGCGCGTTCCAGC
The DNA here is from genome assembly GCA_028714995.1 of Methylobacter sp. Lineage (GTDB taxonomy): Bacteria > Pseudomonadota > Gammaproteobacteria > Methylococcales > Methylomonadaceae > Methylobacter_A. The sequence continues at coordinate 10,285 of JAQTLI010000024.1, forward strand.
GCCGAACCCAGCTCCGGCCGGTCTTCATGAATATCCATGATGCGCTGGGACGGATTCAACTGTGGCTTGATCCAGTGATTGAATTCAGTTAACGCTTTGCCGTCGCCGCTGAATTGGAAGAAATAATGCACGTGGCTGCCAGGCTGTAAAATGCCTGTTGCCTGCAAATCTTCGGCATTAATCATGACGCGCGGGGAAAAGCTGTAAAAATCGCCTCGCTTGTCGGGCTCATAAGTAATGATGTTGCTGACGGTGAGTTTTTTCTCACCTACAGTTAACACATCGCCGAGGTTAAGTTTAAGCGCCGGCAAAATGCGTTTTTCAACCCAGGCGGTTCCAGGTGTTGGGCCGGTGTGCACGACGGTTTCGGTCAGATAATCCGAGGCCGTGGTTTTTAAAAAACCGCGCAAGGGATAGGCTGCACTGACGGCTTTAATGCCTGCCAGCAATAGCTCGTCATGTTCTATCAATACGCTGGAAAACTCAACGGTTCGCGCCTGCGCCAGATTGAGTTGCGTTGCCTTGGACAGCCATTCAACAGGAATGGTAGTAGGGCTTGTGATCACCAAATCCGCCGCCAGAAATTCCGCCGCCTGAGTGGTCATAGTGCGCTGCAGGCGGTCTGCAAACAGCGATACGGCGGTTGAGCTGGTGACTGCAATAATCAAAGCCAGTACCAGTATGGTTAACTCGCCGGAACGGCTGTCACGCCATAAGAGCCGCAGCGCCAGATTAAAACGTGTCATAAGTGTGTACCTAAAATTAACATCAATTGGCTACTATGCGGCCTGCATCCAGTTTAATGGTGCGCTGGCAGAGAGCAGCCAGCACTTGGTCATGGGTCACCAGAATCAACGTGGTGTTGTTTTCAAGATTAAGCTTGAACAGTAAATCAATAATATGCGCACCGGTTTTGCTGTCCAGATTGCCGGTAGGCTCATCGGCAAAAAGAATCGCAGGCTTGGTGACAAAGGCTCTGGCCAGGGCCACACGCTGTTGCTCGCCACCGGAAAGCTGTTTGGGTGTATGCGATAAACGGTGAGACAGGCCGACCCTATCCAACAATGCAGCGGCTGAGGCCTTGGCGTTTTTATCGCCGCTTAATTCCAAAGGCAGCATGACATTTTCCAGCGCGGTCAATCCTTGCAGCAGTTGAAAAGACTGAAAGACAAAACCTATCAGCTCATTGCGCATTGCCGCCCTGCCGTCTTCGTTCATCGCGGTTAGCAGTTTCCCATTAAGGCTGATAGTACCGGAACTCGGTGTGTCCAGTCCTGCCAGCAAACTTATCAGCGTGGATTTTCCTGAACCGGATTCGCCGACTATGGCAATACTTTCGCCGGATTTGATTATCAAATCTATGGATGACAAGATATGCAAAGTCCCGTCGGAAGTCATAACCGATTTGCATAAGCTTTTTGTGATTATAATGTCGTTTAATGTTTCTGCTTGAGTTTGCATAATGACCAGATTTTTATGTGCCGTGATTGTTTCGTTAATGTCGATGACCGCAACAGCCAAATCCATTGTTGTATTGGGGGATAGTATCAGTGCCAGTTACGGAATTGAAGTCACAGAGGGTTGGGTTGCATTATTGCAGAAAAAGCTGAATGAAAAACACAGTGACTGTATTATCAGCAATGAAAGCATCAGTGGCGATACCACTGCTGGTGGTTTAGCCCGTATAGATAACGTTTTAAAATTGCATAAACCGAATATCGTGATAATTGAACTTGGTGCCAATGATGGTTTGCGCGGCCTGTCGCCGGCACTGATAAAAAGCAATCTTGCCGAAATGATTCGACGCGCACAGAAAGCCAATGCAAAAGTATTGTTGCTGAGCATGAAAATTCCACCCAATTACGGCAAGCGCTATACCGATATGTTTTATAGCGTTTACTCACAGCTATCAAAGGAGTTGGCTGTTCCGTATGTGCCTTTCATTCTGGAAGATGTCGCGCTGGTTAAAGAGTTGATGCAGCAGAAGGGATTACACCCCAATGCAGAAGCGCAGCCGATTATTGCGGATAAGATATGGCCGCATCTTTTGCCGCTATTAAAATAACAATAACTTCAACAAGAAGAGAATGATTGATGAAAACACTAACATTAGAAAAAGCCAACCTTATTGTAAATACAGCTATCAACAAGGCAAGAAAACTAAATTTGGCACCGCTGACCGTAGTGGTATTGGATGAAGCAGGCCACTTAAAAGCCATGCAAAGAGAGGATGGCGCAAGCATGATCAGGCAGGAAATCGCAACCGCAAAAGCCTGGGGCGCTGTCAGTATGGGCGTATCATCAAGAAATTTGGCAGGGGTGGCAGTGCACCGACCTGATTTTATGAATGCCTTGATAGGCATGACAGGCGGGAAAGTGATGCCTGTTCCGGGCGGGGTTCTGATTCGTGATACCAAAAATAACATCATCGGAGCAGTTGGTATCAGCGGTGACGTGTCAGATCAGGATGAGCGTTGTGCGATTGCGGGCATAGAGTCTGTAGGTTTTGTTGCAGGTATTTAGATTAATAAACTGACCTGAATATTTCACGTCTAGCGGTGTAGGTCGGATTAGCGTAGCGTATTCGACGCCAACGGTCACATCATCGGCTACCTGCCGGGTTACACCCTGCAGGCTGACCTGATTTACGCGGGCTCCGGTCAGACTTCACGAATGTGTGGTTTAGGCCGTTCTTGGCGAGGAAGCAAAGTAGGAAAGTAGGGCCAAGTACTCAAAAATAAAGGCTACACAGAGCCTCAGATAACATCACTTACCGCAGTAATGCGCTATCTTATTTCAAAAACGATTTTCATCGCTGCAATAGCACCAGAGAGCATTATCATTATGGCATTGGTAATGATCAGCGGTGCATCGCTTTTGAGGAGTAGCCATAGCGTTAGGGCAATCATTAGAATAACGTAGATTGGCAGCGATATTCCGCTTACATCATGGATCTTCCAAGTGCGGCATATCTGCGGTAAGAATGGAATGACGATGTGGAAAAGCCGGTGGCTATCAAACCTAAAATATCCAATTCACTCATGTGCTTACGCGTTATATTTTTAGTTTAAAGGCCGACGCACAATAGCTAAGCGGGCTTTATTTGGTAGCGGAAGGGTTAGTTGCTGGAACTGGAACAGGTGCAGAAACCGGGGCTGGATTTTGAGTGGTGACCTGTTTGGTT
>JAQTLI010000025.1 GCA_028714995.1 Methylobacter sp.
GTGGGCTGGATGGTACTGATCGCAGCGGAAATGCTGGCGCAAAATCCGGGACTCGGCAAATTCGTCTGGGATGAGTTCCAGAACGGCAGCTCCAACTCCTTGGGCAGAATCATGGTGGCCGTTTTCACCATAGGCATCATCGGTTTCGCCCTGGATCGCATCATGCAGTCATTACAAAAAGCATTCTCTTTCGGTAGAGAACTTTAATCAGGAGCCGGTCATGACAGCAATAAAACTTAAAGTCATTGATATCGCCACTGTTACCAGGCAGGCCTCTTCATCCAATGATGCTTACCAGCCCCTGGTGGAATTGAAAAATGTGTGCAAAAGCTATGGCACGACATCCATCCTCAACAACATCAACCTGAGCATCAAGGGAGGTGAATTCATTGCCATTGTCGGCTTTTCCGGCAGCGGTAAAACCACCCTGATTTCAACCATTGCCGGGTTGATCCAGGCCGATAGCGGCGAGGTGCTTAAACAAGGCCAGCCGATCACAGCGCCGGGGCCGGATCGTGGCGTCGTGTTCCAGAACTATTCCCTGATGCCTTGGCTGACGGTATTTGAAAACGTGGCGCTGGCGGTCGATCAGATTTTTAAACACTGGCCTGCCGAGCAACGCAAAGCCCATACCGAAAAATACGTCAGGATGGTTAATCTCGGCGCGGCCATGGATAAGAAACCTGCCGAACTGTCCGGCGGCATGCGGCAACGAGTCAATGTCGCCCGCGCCTTGGCGGCCAGCCCCGACATCTTGCTGCTAGACGAGCCGCTCAGTGCGCTGGATGCGTTGACCCGGGGCAACCTGCAGGATGAAATTCTGCAAATCTGGGCGCAGGAGAAGAAAACCGTAATCCTGATTACCAACGATGTCGACGAGGCCATCTACATGGCGGACCGGGTTATCCCGCTTAACCCCGGCCCCGATGCGACCTTCGGCCCTGATTTTCATGTCCATATCGAACGCCCCCGAAACCGGACCGCGTTAAACCACAACGAAGAATTTAAAGAACTGCGCGCCGAAATCACCAAATATTTGATGGCTATCGGCATCGAAAAAACCCATGCCTAAGCTACAAAACATCGTTTTAATGGAATGGTCGCCCCCTTCCTAAACGGCATCAAAAGTGCCAAAGTAGGCGTTTTTATCATCCACAAAAAAATAGGCGACCGATATGATCATTACTACAATAGGGATCGATCTGGCAAAATCGGGGAGTCGCTATTTTTGCGAAAGCTTTTTTGGGCATCCCTGCCCTTCCTTTGGCATCAGTCTGTGAGCTTACCCAATATGCACCTTGCCCCGAAAAACAAGGTACTGATAGCCGCTATAAATAAGCATGACGGGCATCAAAAAACCGATACCCGAGAGCATAAATATCAAGGTCTTGCTCGAAGAAGCTGCATCAGTCAGTTCTATCGAAGCAGGAATCATAAACGGGTAATTGTCGATAGTTACTGCAGTAAAAGAAGCCAGGAAAACGATGACACTCCAGAAAAAAGCTGTTAATTCAAAGCCATTCCGTAACGCCCGCATCAACATAACAAAGGCAAAGACTGCCGAAATAAAAAAGAAATTCAGAGAATAACCAGTCACATTGTCGGCCCAGAGATCTGCAAAATAGAGATTAAACCGGGATGCCCAGATAATTACAACACCCAGAATAACTATTTCCAGAACAGCAGCCACATATGATTGACGAATACTGACTCGCTGAATCGCGCCGTCGGTCTTTATCATTAAATAGGTTGTGCCCATCAAGGTATAACCAGTAACAACCATCAATGTAACCAGTATTGAGAAAGGTGTAAACCATCCCCAGGCGGTGCCTTGATAGTTGCCCTCGATAATATTCAGTCCATCGATCAAGCCACTAATTACAAACCCCTGAGCCAGACTCGCCAGTAAGCTGCAATAGCCAAACGCCAGGTTCCATAGGGCTTTATTTTGGGCATAATGACTAAATTCAAAGGCGACACCCCGAAAGGTCAGGGCGAATAACATCACCATAATCGGAATATAAAGCGATTGCAGTGAGATGGCAAAAACCGGAGGAAAGGCGCCAAAGAGTGCCCCCCCAAGCAATACCAGCCAGGTTTCATTCGCATCCCAGATGCCTTCCAGACTCTTCATCATGATAGTGCGATGGTCGTCTTTCCTGGTAAATAGGGAAAGAATGCCAACACCCAGGTCAAACCCGTCCAGCACGATATACAAAAACAGCATCAGGCCGATAATAAAAAACCAGATATTGGCGAGCAGTGTATGAATTTCAGTGTCCATAGCCCATGACCTCGGCATCGTTATCAGGTGATACTTCGTGACGGTGGCAACAGTGTTAAATCAGGCCCTTTACGGATAATGCGGGCGGCAAAAAATAGAAATGAAATAAGAAGAATGCTGTAAATGACAATAAAGGCCGCCAGACTGACTGCCACCACGGACGCGGGGAGCGTCGACGCCGCATCACGGGTTCGTAACAGACCATAAATTACCCAGGGTTGACGGCCAACCTCCCTGACAATCCAGCCGCATTCTGAAGCCAGATAACCTAGCGGAATTGCAGCTATCCAGGCCCGTAACAACCAACGCCTATTGCCTATAGCCACGGACGACAATTGCCCCTTAAGCCATGCAACTGATGTCCACACCATCAGTCCAAAAAATGCCACCCCGATCACCACCATGATCCGGAAGCTATAGAAAATGAGCGCAATAGCCGGGGGTTGATTGGCCTTTGGGAATGAGCTTAATCCTTGTATCTGTCCATGCGGATCCCCAGTCATCAGGACACTTAAACCGTTTGGGATAGCGATAGCCCACACATTTTTTTGCGCCGTCTGATTTGGCCACGCCAGTAAATTCCAGGCAGCTCCTTCGCCTGCTTGATTGGTCGTCCAATGCGCTTCGATCGCGGCGCCTTTTGCTGGTTGGGTTACAAATACTTCGTGACCACTGCCGTGCCCTAAAGATAATTGAATAGGCACCACAAAAATCACACCTAGAACAGCGAGCTTAAAGGACTTCAGAAAAAAATCCGTGTTTCTTCTATGAAGAACATACCAGGCGGATAAACCGCCGATAACAAAGAGACTGGTCGCCAGACAAGCAAACCACATGTGCAAAACACCCCACGGCATGTCCTTGTTAAAAATCGCTTCAAAATAATTGTCCACCACCACCCGGTTATTTTCCAGGTGGATGCCAGCCGGTGTTTGCATCCATGAATTCGCCACCAGAATCCAAAAGGCGGAAAGCGATGCGCCTAACGCCACCATACAGGACGCTAATAAATGAATGACCGGGGGAACCCGCTGCCATCCAAACAGCATGATGCCGAGAAAACCGGCCTCCAGCATAAAAGCCATCGCGCCTTCGAAGCCCAAAATATTACCGAAGAATTCTCCTGCCATCATGGCAAACGATGACCAATTGGTGCCAAACTCGAACTCCATGGGCAGACCGCTGATTACGCCCACCGAGAAATTGAGTAGAAATAATTTGCCCCAGAATCGCGCATGTCGATAATTGTCAATATCCCCTGTTTTTAGCCATAGCGCTTCAAAAATAACGAGGATAAGGGATAGTCCCACAGTCGTGAGTGGCCACAAAATATGGAACATGGCGGTAACAGCAAACTGCAAGCGTGACAAAAACACCGGGTCTTGTAAGATTTCCATAAGACTGTTTCTCCTCTTCAATACTACATTCTGAGTATTCCAGTATGGATATTTTGGGTTGTTAAAAGACCATTAAACAGAGCTCCACACCGCCAAATTTAACGACTGATGCGGGTTGATAGTTCTAACATTAGAATCACCTGTCGTACGATTCGCAAAGTGATGTACACCACTACTACCATTGAGTCGTTGAATAGCGTGATACGTAAAGTCACCGAACGTGCAAGCTGTTTCCCAGCGATCAATCGGCCATAAAGGTGATGCATCTGGTGATCAACCCAGCCGCCAAGATATGGAAAATGCCTATCCGTGATGGGAAGTCCGCCCTGAATCAGTTTTTGATTCTTTACTAGCAGGCTAACTGAGCGTTTTTAACGGTGGTTTTCACGGAGATTTTTTACACCCCCATTTAAAGCATTGTTCATGAATCCAACTAAATCCTGCCATTTCAGCATTACGTTATTTTTGAGTTGTTCCTCACCGTAAACCAATCTGATAATTTCTTTTTTTGCTTCCAGCCAATCTCGAAGCTCATTGCCCGGATAAAAGCAGCGTTTTTCAGCTTTGTAATAAGCGGCTTCAGCGATCATGATGTCAAGGCTGACAGGTTGAGCGGATGAGTTGTCCGTCATTGTAAAACCGTACTTTACTAAATTGATAAGATCCTGCGGTGAGCTTCCCTTTAGACCGATTTCCACAGGTTTCAGCTCTGCCAGAGTGCCGAATAAGCGATCCCATATTGATAACACCGCTCCATAATTACGGTCATGCTCGTTACGCCGAGTTGAATGGTGAACACAGTGCAAATACGGAGTAATCATTACCCGGCCAAGAAATTGCTCACCTCGAAATGAAATATTCGTGTGGTGCAGCATGATGAAAACCGTAATTATCATTTCATTTGCAAGCAATAATGTCCCTTCTATTCCTAAAATGACAATCAACATCGCCTTCATGATGTTGATGAATAGTATTTCCAGAAAATGTAGCCGAAATGCCGTTGAAACATTTAAATAAGGATCATTGTGGTGCACCTTGTGAAACATCCACAACCAATCAAAGGTGTGACAGGCTTTGTGCAATAAATACAGTAACAAATCGATAGCTAAAAACGAAAGAACCGCTTTCCATCTGGGATTCGAGACAGCGTTGAGCAACCCTTTATCAGAGTATTGCTCAGCCAAAAACAATAGTGATGGCACCGACAATAATGTCATAACAACACTATTGACAACAAATAATCCAATGTTCGCTCGATAGGACTGCCGCACCTGTTTGATGATACGTTTTTCTCTAGGCGAGTAAAATTCAACTATCATGAAGAGGGCAAAAAATATGAACAAGGTAAATGTTGCCACCCTTCCTGGCGACAAGTTTATGAGCCAGGTTAAATAGGATTGAAGTAATGTCGTTGGAGCGTTAAGTTCGTTTAACATTGATATCTCCTCTTTACAAAACTGACGTAATTATTAGAGCAAAGTTACCCTAGAGATTATTAAAGTGGAATAACAAATAAATTTGGCACGTTTGTGCGGTGCTCGTTACCCAAACCTGAAGTCGGACGGGGCATATCACCCTGTCCTGCTTAGGTTGAATATTGATTCTCAATTTAATTTTCCAGTTGAATGCTTGTTATGGTCATTGTCCTTAAAATGCGCTGCGATTGAACACATATACAGCAGCAATACAAAGTAAAGTATTAAAGCAGTCATGATTTTTCTCCTTATGTTGGTGAAAAATGACAGTGCCGAGCATTTATCCTGACAATAAAAAAGCAGCATTAATTATGCCATTTGTTGACTATATTACTAGGTTATTACTATCCCACGGCAGCCGTGTCCTACAACCATTACCCAATAATTGCAAACCAGAATTATCCATAAATAGTTAACCAAAATAGTGCCTTAGGCTGTCAGCCTGCACTAAACTAATGCACCCTGAAGGAACGCAAGGGTGGTTGGGTGTCGAGATTCGTAGCCGTTCATATGTTATTGCCAATGCCCGACCGCCTGATTTTGTGGTATTATGCAGACAGATCAACAGCAGTCTTTGTTGCTTAGTCAGCACTGACATTAACAGCTGTTATTGTGGTTTAGGGGGCAAATGTTACCGCCGACGAAAATCCGAACAAAGATGCTGGCAAAATATGACGGAGAAAAACCGAGTATCCCAGCCAACAAAAAGGGCCGGATTCGGCCCTTTTATTTTCCATCAAGAAAATCTGTCGTCAGAATGACGATTCGTCTTCATCCCCCACTTAGCGACGTTTTTTTCAGAAAATCTATTATGACCTCCAACTGCAAACGTATATCCGACCAACTAAGTGCAGTATAATCGGGTGCGTTTCCTTCCAAGGTGTATCAAAATTGTCAAAAATCAAATGTTGATTGAAGTTGACCATAAAAAGCACTATGCGAAGCCTTTACAGTCTACTATCTGGAACGCTAAAACCTAAGAGTGAACATAGGGAAATTATGAAAATAAAAATTTATCTGTACATATTTATTTTGACATTTGCCAGTGTCACTATAGCTGATGATGATAAGTATAAAATATGCTTTGTCCATGGTTACTATGATGGTGCTCATAATAATTTTTTAGCTTGCTTAGCTTTGCATATAAGAGTTAAACAAAACCTTGTTGACGACCCCTTATGTTTTGCGGCATATAAAACTGCGTATGATGTTCCCACACACTTTTCAAGAACGGGTAAAGCTAAAAATAAAAGTGACTATAAAATATTGAAAGATGCTGGGGAATTCAGCGATAAAGTATATGAATCCATTAGCTCAAAAATAAACTTTTAATACATACATACGTGACAAACGAACATGGAATCGATGTAGGCGCCGGTTGAAAATTGTCCACCCATACCGGTTGAATTTTGATCAGGAATAAGAGTTGAGAAGCTAAGTATTATTTGTATTCTGAACCAAAATAACACTGGTCAGCTAGAGTCCGGCATAATTTGCTTTAAATGGTCAAACTTCAACTGGCATCAACAGGTTTGGGGTCGTTGAAGACGCATTGACCCGGAAATTACAGGCACTCGACCTGTCGATGCTTGATGTGCTCGGCGATACAATGCGATGGCTGAACTGGGGACAGTTCTTTGGGCCGTTAAGCGGACATGAAAGCAAGCTGGCTATTTTTGTCCATCACCCGAAATATGCTGTGCTCAGCATATCCGTGGCGTTGGGCAAAAATAGCCTCTATGCGCCGCTGCAGCTTGGCACTGGTAAAGTTCCGGTCCCGATTGTTGACAGCTTTAAATTTGCTGCCATCGATAGCCACCAAAGCTTCGGAAAACAAACCCAGTTGCTGGCACAGCACTACAAATTGTCGACAAACACCGCGTATCGCTTTACCGTTATCTTTGCGAAAGTTGGCGATAGTCTTGAAATCAGGGGTTAAATGCCCGGTAAGCCACATGAGCTCGATGTTGCGTTGCCCCTCCTTCTCAAGCCGCCGACTGGATTGGATGCGATTGAGGTAGCCATAGATGTAGAGTTTCAATAGAACGGATGGATGGTAGGATGGCCTCCCGTTTGTAGCTGGCTCAACACGGCAAAATCCCAGTTTTGCCAGGTCAAGTTCATCGACAAAAACATCAACAACACGAACCAGATTGGTATCAATCACATAGTCAACCAAGCTTTCCGGAAACAAGGTGGATTGCGTTCGGCATTCGCCTTCAATGAAACGTTTCATCAACGGGGCTCCATATAAATGTTGAGGCTATTATATCATGGCGTTTTTACACGGTATGGGCCAACAACAGCCGGTCATTGTAATTTTGCTTCATTTCATTCTGAAACTATCATACCTGTCGCACCGTTCTATTTTTATGACGAACAGCAACTGAGATTTTTTACTTTGTCAGTGGCTAAGCTGCGGCATGAGATATTGCGCCAAATATTACAGCGTTACTTTTAAAAACCGCATAGGCCGAAATTCCTGGGTTCAAACCCAGCGCTAAGGCACTAACCTGGGATATCGTGGCGACAAGACTATCGCCACTGGGCAGATTGATAACAATCTCTGAATTTACGCCGTCATATTGGACCCGGATCACTGTGCCGCGCAGGCAGTTACGCGCTGACAAAGAGTAGTTGCCTGGATCGGTGATGACGATAATCTCCGGGTCATTGATCAGCAGCACTACATCGCCGCCGATGCTAAGCTCAAGTCGCTTAAGCTCCGTCAAAGGAAGCGAAGCCACAATCTGTTCACCACCTTTCAATTCGACTGACACTTCGCCATTAACGGAACCCGTCTGAATAGCGGCAATCGTGCCAAACAGCTGATTGGTTGCGCTGGTTTTGATCACCAGCCGTTTTAGCAGCATCTGCACATCGGGATCATCCGCCAAACTTTGATTAAGTTGCTGCAAAAACTGCCGGTGCTGCTGCTCAAGCCGGGTAAACAACTGCAGCAGCGATTGACCAGCAGCGGTCAGACAGGTACCACCGCCCTTGCTGCCGCCGGTTACGGTGGTAATCAATACCTTAGGGGCAAGATTATTGGCACGTTCTATCATCTGCCAGGCACCTTTGTAGCTTAAACCGATTTGCTTGGCAGCCTGATTGATGGAGCCGCTTTGATCTATCGCCCTCAACAAGCCAATCATGCGACTATCCAGTCCGCCGACCAGGCGCAATTCGCCCTCGACCCAGGCTGGAGTTATGTTGTCATCCGATTTTTTGGACATGGCGTTATCTAAAAGTGTGACGAGTCAAAAAGGCTAAACCCTTTTCGGGTTAAGTATTATTTCTCCAGCAGCAACGATCTATTTCCAATTATCGTTATTTACTTTAGTATATATCGTAATATACTGAATCGACATTTTTATTCTCAATGCTGCGAATATGTTCTCTTTTACATGGCTATTCAAGCGTTGGTGCAGGTTTAAATCTTGCGATTATAGGCTATCGATGATTTTGCAAAACAAACTTCTTACTGCTTACCCTGTTAATCGGGCAATCAGTCTGATCGCTACAATAAAAGGATGGTGTTTTTCTCAACCAGAGAGGTACTATTGAGCCCCAATCAAACCAATGAGGAATTTAATATGAAAACAAGTGCACGCAATCAGTTTACCGGAATCGTCAGTGAAGTACTTATCGGCGCGGTGAATGCCGAAGTTCATGTCGGCTTAAAAGGTGGAGAAACCATCGTCGCCTCGATTACCAAAGAATCCGCCGAAAAGCTGGCAATCAAAACCGGCCTGAAAGTTATTGCTTTAGTCAAGGCCCCGCAAGTCATCATTGTCACAGATTTTGGCGGTTATAAGGTTTCGGCTCGCAACCAACTGCCGGGCACAATAACGCAGGTCAAACCCGGCGCGGTCAACACCGAAGTCGATATCGAGTTAAAGGGCGGTGAGCAAGTTACCTCCACCGTTACCAACGACAGTGTCGAAACTCTGGGCTTGCGTAAAGGCCAGTCTGCCACCGCTATATTTAAGGCCGGCGCAGTGATTCTGGCAGTCGCAGGTTGATGTTTTGTGCAACTCGTCAGCAACCCGTTTATCGGTTGCTGCCGAGTTGCCCTTGAGAGAGAAATAACCATGCTGCTGGAAATGAGTGTAAAACTACGCCGGGGTCATTTAGACCTGACCACGCAATTGTCGATGAGTGACGCAAGCGTCGGTCTGTTCGGGAAATCCGGTGCCGGCAAAAGCACGGTACTCGGCTTGATTGCCGGTACCATTCAGCCACAAAGCGGGCATATCGTGCTAGACGGCAAAATTCTGTTCGACAGCCGCAAAGGTATCGTAATGCCTCGCGAGCAACGTCCAGTGGGCGCCGTGTTGCAGGTCGACTGTGCCAATTCAGCTGAAACTGTTCGTGACAATCTGACCGCCGTCTTTCATCGCACGCTGAAACACCGCCGCATTTTCAAGCTAGATTTTTTAATCGGGCTTTTAGAACTGGACCCTATTCTCGATCATGCCATCGCCCTGCTTTCCGCCGGTGAACACCAGCGGGTGGCACTGGCCCGCTCGCTGCTCAAATCGCCGCGGCTGTTGTTATTGGATGAAACCTTTGCCGCCATCGGCAACGGTTACCGAATACAACTGCTACCAATTCTGAAACGCTTGCAGAATGAACTAGGCTTGCCGGTACTATACGCCAGCCAGTCCTTGGGCGAAATTCTGGGCCTGACCGATCGCTTGATCGTGCTGGAACAAGGCAAAGTGCTGCACAACGGGTTGTTGATCGACATCGCCAAGCAACAAGGCATGCTACGCTATCTAGGTATTCGCCGGATCGACAACATCTTGTCGGTGACCATCCTCAGCCATGACTACTCCTCCGGTTGCAGTCTGGCCCATAGCTTCGGTCTACCGCTGACCTTACCGCTAAGGCCGCATTTGGCTGTCGGCAGCCAGACTCAGGTGTCTATACGCGTCAACGACATTGCGTTATCACGCAGCTATATCAGCGGCATATCGATACAAAATCAAATCAGGGGACGAATTTGTGCGCTGATTCCCAGCGGTGAAAGCCTGATCGTACAAGTCGATTGCGGTGGCACGCTACTGGTCGAAATTACGCCGGGTGCCTGCCGGAACATGGCCTTGCAGGAGGGCGAGGACATCTATTGCCTGATCAAAACCCACTCCATTACTTACCTGCCGAGCTTGACGCTCAACCCTATCATCGGGTAGTTAGCCATGGCGATGGCCACTATTACCTCGGCTCAACGGGATAGGCAATCGGCGCTTTAATATCCGAATTACCCATATCACTCAGCTGTTCAACAAGCTCACGGCTTGTAGCCTCCAGAAATTTACCCAATGTCGTCAAGTTAAGTCATTCATGGTGCTTTTGTCTAACCATGATCGACATGACTCCCGGTCTTTCAACAGGTTCAGCGTGAACGGCTAAAACCTTAACTTAACGTCATTAGCGACCCCCTCACCATGTTTATCCGTCAAATCCATTATCTGCTGGCGCTATCGAAAACAGAACATTTCGGCCGCGCGGCGGAAGCATGCCACGTTTCCCAACCGGCTTTGTCCACCGCTATCCAACATCTTGAGGAAGAGCTGGGCATTACCATCATTCGCCGCGGCCAGCGTTTTCAGGGCTTTACCATGGAGGGCGAACGTTTGTTGAAATGGGCTGACGTGGCTGCATAGGTCGGCCTGAGCAAAGTATGGGTCACAGCGGCTTGTCTCGGCCAAATGACGTTGACGAAAGATCAGGCCTCTACGGTGGGGAAATATTCGGACTGATCGAAGATGAAAAAATTTGGCTGACCGTCGTTCCATCCAAAGGGTCATTGACAACAGACATTCCGGCCGATCCCTTGATCTATCGCTTTTACGAATTGATCAGCGTGTATGGAACCACCTTCAAGGAACTTATTCACGAAGAGTTTGGCGACGGTATCATGAGCGCCATCGACTTCAAAATGGATCTGACTCGCGAACCCGATCCGAACGGCGATCGAGTCAAGATCACGATGTCAGGTAAATTTCTTCCCTACATGACGTACTAATGGCGCAAGTGGTCATCAGCTCCTTATAGTCATTGCCCTGCAAGGCTTTGTGACGTTATCGCAAGTGCTGGAAAATGGCTAAAGGAACAGTTTTCCAGCCAATTCTGGAACTAGGCTCGATTGGTGTCCTTGCTTATTCTTGTTGGGTTTTGATGATTTAAATCACGTCATTATCTTTCTTATTCGGCCGGAATGAGCGTTAACGATAACCTTCTTTATACCCATCTGTTGAAGGAGAAAATCCGGTATTGGAGACGTAATTGCCGTTTCCAGACCGATACTCGGCATTTGTCTAGATGCCCAATCGCTCGGCAAAGCCTTGGATGCAATTGCCTTAAAAAATCCATACAAAGAATTGCTCATTCAACATGATAAGTCCGAGTTGATAGACGGTGCGAATGTCCAGCATACGGATGAACTCCTGCGTAACGAACTCCATTTTCAACGACTCCATACTCTCTAAATACCAATTCTCCTGTATTTGTTTCTTAATGAAGCAACCACCGAGCCATAACCGACTGATTTGGCTTTCAACCTCGATAAGGTACAGCATCCGGTATGCTTTAAATAATTCATGTTTTGCTTCTAAAAAATCCAATTATTTTCATATCAACAATAATCTTTTTTTATAGCGTTATTTACAATAATATATAACGACTTATACTAAAGCCGTTTTTATTACAGAGACTTATTCGAATAAGATCTGTCTACATCGACGAAACAACGTCGATGTATCCTCCAACTTACACCACAGGTGATTGATGAAACAAAGAAAACCTCTTGCAGGGGCTGCCGTCAGCCATGCACTAAGTTTAATTGTTGCCGGCGGCTTTATCATGGGCAGCAGTGGTTCTGCTCAAGCCGAGGAAAAGAAAACTTACACCAGAGTGCCATTTACCGCCTTTTCCAGTCAAATGCAGGATGCGTTGTTGGGTTCCGATAAATACGAAAAACCGGTCTGGAATCTGCACGACGCACTGAAGTTGCCGGAATGGCTGTCCATATCGCTGGAACAGCGCACCCGCTACGAAACCATGTCCGGTTCTTTCAAAGCCGGCAGCAAAGGCGGCGATCAGCAAATTCCGCTGCAAACCACGCTTTGGCTGGAAGCCCATCTGAGTTCGTTCCGGCTTGGCACGGAGTTCATGGATGCGCGCGCATTGAATTCCGATAGCGGTACCGGCGTGAATAACACTATGGCCGATACCGCCGATTTTTTACAAGCTTATGGCGCCTGGGCCGACCAGAATGTTTTATACAGCGGCATCGGCGCCGAGGTGGTTGCCGGCCGGCAAACCCTGAATTTCGGCAGCCGGAGACTGGTGGCGAGGAACACATTTCGCAACACCGTTAACAGCTTTACCGGAGTAAAGCTGCGGCTGCTCGATTATGGAAACTGGCAATTCAACGGTTTTGTCAGCACACCGGTAAATCGCCTCCCAAATTCCAGCGCCCCCAACGCCGCTATTGTCAACAATTTAGAGGTGTTCGACAGAGAAAACACCAATACCTGGTTCTCCGGCGGCTTTATGGAACTTTATGACCTGGGCTGGAACATCAACAGCGATGTTTATCTCTATCATCTTGACGAAGGCAGCAGCACCAGCGTTCCAACTCGCCATCGCCGCTATTTTACGCCTGGCGCGCGATTTTACATTAAACCCGCCAAGGCGGAAATTGACTTTCAACTGGAAACCATCGGCCAGTTCGGCACGGTACAGGAGACCACCGCCCCCAATAGCAAGAATCTCAACCATACTGCCTGGTATCAGCATGCCGATGTCGGCTATACCATTGATATGCCGTGGTCGCCCCGGCTGGCGTTTGAATACGACTACGCCAGTGGTGATAAAAATCCCAACGACAGCAAAGACCAGCGCTTTGATACCCTGTACGGCGCCCGCCGTTTCGAGTTTGGTCCTACCGGCATTTACGGCGCATTCTCCCGCGCCAACATCAACACGCCCGGCTTCCGCATCAACGTTTCGCCGCGCTCCGATGTGCAGGCCTCGCTTAGCCATCGCGTTTTCTGGTTGGCATCGGCAACCGATTGCTGGGGCGGTGCCACCTGTAGCGGTTCCAGTTTTATTCTTCAGGATAAAACTGGTCGTAGCGGCAATAATCTTGGCCAACAGCTGGAATTAACGACGCGTTGGGATTTCAACAGCAGCCTGAATTTTGAAACCGGCTGGACGCATTTGTTTAAAGGCTCATTCGCCAAGGATGCGCCCACGGCTCCGAGTCCTGTGGATGTCGATTATTTTTATGT